>NZ_JAHCZE010000032.1:0-19517 GCF_018501205.1 Campylobacter sp. 2018MI01
ATTTATATATTTAGCTTTAAGGAAAAACTATGCTTGAAATTAAAAATTTTTCATTCTCATATCAAGACAAAATAATTTTTAGTAATTTAAATATAAATTTTAATTCATCAAATTTTATAGGTTTAATGGGTAAAAATGGTTGTGGTAAAAGCACTTTAATTAAATGTATAATTAATTTGCTTTCGTATAAAGGCGAAATTAGTTTTAAAAATAAAAATCTAAAACTATTAAATCATAAAGATTTAAGTAATTTAATCTCTTATGTTCCACAAAAATCAAATCAATTTATGCCCATTAGCGTGAGTGATTTTATAATGATGGGCTTATTTAGTAAAAACAATTCATTTTATATACAAAATGATTACAAAAAACTTGATGAAATAATGGAATTTTTAAATATACAAAACTATAAAAATAATCTTACTAATAATTTAAGTGGTGGAGAATTTGCAAAAGTAATGTTAGCAAGAGCTTTAATAAAAAAACCAAAAATTTTATTATTAGATGAAATTTGTGCTCCACTTGATATTAATTACTCTATATTTTTAATGCAATTATTAAAAGACTTAGCAAAGGATGGTTTGCTTATATTAATGGTAATACATGATTTATTCACAAGTATTAGATTTTGTGATGAGATAGCTTTTGTTAAAGATAAAAATATTTTATTTTACGACAAAACAAGAATAGTTTTTAATAAAGAAAACATTAAAAATATTTTTGAATTTGATTGTGATATTTATGAAAATAAAAATAATTTAAATGTTATATTTTAGGAGAAAAAATGAAAAAAATTTTATTAAGTTTATTAATTTTAGTTAATTTAAATGCAAATAAATTAGTTGTCTTAGAACCTAGTGCTGTAGAAATATTATATGAGCTAGATAGTTTTAATAATATTTTAGCTATAGCTAACACCACCACTTCTACCATTTATCCAGAAGATAAAACAAAACAATTACCAAGCGTAGGAACATACACAAGACCAAACATTGAAAAAATAATAGAATTAAAACCTGATATTGTAATAACAAGTCAACATTCATTAGGATTAGAAAAATTAAAAGAATTTAATATAAAAATTTTAGATTTTAAAGCTAATTCTTTCGAAGAGCTAAAAAACAATATTGCTAAATTAGGAGAAATTACAAACAAAAAAGATAAAGCACAAGAAATCATCAAAGAATTTGAATTAGGAATTAAAGAATTTCACAATCTTGCAAAAGATAAAACAGCTATGTTTATTTTCTCATCAAACCCTATAATGTTATTTTGTGATAACAATTTAGCAAATGATGTTATTAAAGCTTTTGGTATGAAAAATATATGTGATTTAAAAGAACAAACGCCAATAGTAAATAAAGAATATATAATAAGTAAAAATCCTGATTATATTTTTTATTTTAATGACGGAGATTTAAAAATTATAAGCAATTTTTTAAAACATACTAAAGCATTCAAAAACAATAATCTAATAAAAACAAATTCTTCATCACTGCTTAGGGCAAGTCCGAGAATTATTATAAATATGAAAGAATTGTCAAAGGAATTATAATGAGATTTTTTATAATTTCTTTGATAATAAACATTGTCGCACTAACGATACCACTTAGCACTGAAGAAATTATAATTGATAATAAAAAAATTAATATTGAAATAATTGAAACAAAAAAAGAAGATTTTTTAAATAATCAAAAAATCCTTCAAGAAGAGATTTTCAACCAACAAAATAATTTATCAGAGCAAGTTATACAAAAAGAAATAAATATAAAAAATACAAATTTAAAAGCAAATAAAAAAGTAAAAATTAAAAAAGAAGCAAAACAAGATACTAAAAGCACAAGCAATACAGCAAATGAAAACAAAGAAGAAACTAAAGAAAATCTTATTACTAACAATCAGATTAATATGGTTAAAGAATATCCTAAAAATACAAATTCACAATTTTGCAAAAGCAATATAATTTTTAATGAACTTGATAATTCTTATCCTAAAAAAGCAAAAATGTTAAAACTTGAAAGGATAAGTAAAGTTAGCGTTAGATTTAGCATTTCAAACAACGGAATAAATATTTTAAGCATTACTGGAAATGACTTCTTTGCAAATCATACAAAAAAACTAATTTTAGATATGAAATACAAAATACTAGATAAGCAAGCTTTAGGCTGTGTATTTTTAAAAAATATAGAATATAGGATGAATTAATGGTTGTTTTATATCTTAGCAAAAATAATAGCAGTAAAAAAATAGCCTTAGAAATCGCTAAACTTTTAAATATTGATTGCTTTAATTTAGAGCATTATAAAGATATTGATAAGCATAAGTATATTTTCTTAGTATTTTGGTTAGAAAAAGGCAATATCACAAGCAATATGCCAAAAATACAAAATAAGATTTTAGGCATAATTTTTACTTGTGGAGCAGATAAAAACAGCGAGTATATAAAAAATAAAAAAGAAATGTTTTTTAATATTTTTAATGAAAATAATCAAGTGCTAGGCATACAAGCAGTAAATGGAGCTATTAGTGATGAATATATAAATAATGCAAAAAAATTAGCTAAAGAAAACCCTAATTATATTATTACAAAAGAAAAGGAGAAATTATGGAAAAATAGCAAAAAACATCCCGATGAAAACGATTTAAAAATAACAAAAAACTTTACAATTTATATTAAGGAAAAAATCATGAAATTACAACAAGCAAAAGAACATATGAATAAAGACCATAAAGATTCTTTATTTAGACTAGTAAAGCATCATACAAATAAAGATGCTCAAAATGTGGAGTTAATAGATATAACTTATAGCGGAATGGATATTTTGTATGATGGAGAAATTTTACATTTAGATTATAAAACTAAGGCTAGTGAAGATACACTTCATTATAGTGTAATAGAACTAGTTAGTGAAACAAAAATAAATTCTAATAATTTAGATGAAGAAATAAAAAATTTTAAACATTCTTTTAAAAGTGTAAATATTGCTAGTGTTAGCAAAAATAATCAAGTTATTTGCTCTTATGCTCCAATAATTTTTAAAAATGATGAAATGTTTATTTTCATAAGCGAAGTTGCTGAACATTTTTCAAGTATTAAAAACAACTCTAACAATATAGAAATAATGTTTTTAGAAGACGAGAGTAAAGCTAAAACAATATTTGCAAGAAAAAGGCTCAAATATCAAGTAAATGCAAAAATAGTTGATGATAGAAGAGAAGAATTATTTGAAGTTTTAAAAGAAAAATATGGAAATGAGGTAAATATTTTTAGCAAAATGCTAGATTTTCATTTTATACAATTAAGTATAAAATCAGGTAGATTTGTAAAAGGCTTTGGTGCTGCTTTTGATATAGATTCTAATAATAAAGCTGCTGAAGTTAGATTAAATATGCCGCATAAATTACATAATAATGCAAATTGAAATTCTATGTTTGATTATTTTTTATAATCAAACATAATTTAAGTTATATTTAATTTATATAAATTATCATCACGACTTGCTTATGCAAAATTATTTTTTTAAGGAGACGTCATGGCTAGACACATTACGGGGGGGGGGGGTATTTAAGCTCTCATTAGTTGCGAGTGCATTAATTCTTAGCACTAGCTTAAACGCTTTAGAGTTAAACAAAGCTACTCACGCAGAAGCTGAGAAAGACTACTACAAAATTACAAGTGATATTGCTGAAAATATTACTATTAAAAACTACGGAAAAGCAACTTTTCAAGAAGATATAGGTCTTAAAACAATTACAGGTGATATTGTAAATAATGGAGCATTTTTATTAGACCATGAAGGTGGTGGTGTTCATAAAGAACACATTTTAAAAGGTAGTTTTACAAATAATAAAAGCCTAGTTGATTTTAATCGTGCTTTAATTGACCCAGAATTTACAGAAGAGAAAGTAGGTTTTTTTAAAAAACTTTTAAATACCAATAAAAACTACAAAATCAATGGTTTGATTGATGGAATTCAAATAGATCTTGCAGAAGGTAAAAAAATTACAAACAATAGTGGTTTGCATGTATCAAATATAGAAATTAAATCTGTAGGAACTACAATTGAGAATAATGATTTATTTGTTTTAGATGAAGGTGCTATTGAAAGTAGCAGTGGTGTAGCTATTAGTGGCAATGGAGATGTAATTTTACTTGAAGCTGATGTAAATGGTAGCGTAAGTGCTAAAGATTTATATGTAATGGGAACACCAGTTGGAAATGATAAACCATACATAGCAAGAGAGCCTAGTATCCAACATGGCGAACAAACAAGTGATTTATATGGTGGAGATATAACAAGCTCTAATTTAGCTAAATTTGAAACAGCTGTAATCGGTGGTAAAGTTACAGCAAATACTAAAGCAAGTGCAAATAATTCATTCTATGGCTTTAACACAACTTTTCAAGGTGCTATTGATAATCAAAACGGCAAAGCTAGATTTATCCTTTCGGACATTCAAAATGGAGTTAAGAGTAAAGGCGATATAGAAATTTATGGAACAAAAATAAAGGGTAATGTAGAAACTGATGGAAAATTCATAAGTGGAGCTCATCAAAAAGAATTAGCGAATAAGCATTTCTCAACTCTTTTAAATAGCGAAAAAATAGCAAGTGCTGAAGATATGAAGAGACTTGATGAGATAATGAATAATGAAGAAAAGTTCTTACCACTGATTAAAGCAGCAACTTCAAATTCTCATGATATTGATAGCACTACATTTTATAAAGATGCTTTAAAATATGTAGATAGTGAAGAGATGGAAACTGGAGATTTGATAGCTAATGGTGGTATTGATACAACTGGTTTTGAAATGAGTGGAGATGGGGTTGTAAAAGTTACTAAAGGCGATATAAATACTATTGTTAGTAGTTTTGAAAATACAGGTGGTGTTTATATTACAGAAGGTAATTTAAATGCTAATAACTCAATTTTTAAAAGTGATGTAAATATTGCTAAGGGCGATTTAAAAGCTTTAGGAAATTTATTAGAAGAAAAAAGAGATGAAAGTGGCGAAAGAGTAAAAGATAAAAACGGCAATCAAGAGTATAATCCTGCATTTTCTTATATTGACAATGATGATGCAATTAATACAATGTCAAGATTTGCAAATATCAATGTAAATGATGGAAATATAAGCCTAACAAATACTTATGCAGAAAATATCATAGCAAACGATAAAGCTACAAGTTCTAAAACAATTACTCTTAAAAATGCAGTTATAAATAAGCTTACACACGGAACAAATCTAAAAGACGCAGAGTTTAATGCAAATGCTAATAAAGCTTTATTTAGAGAAAGCGTTACAAACTACGGCTCAATCAATGCTGTTAGTTCATCATTTGATAAAGATGTTAAGGCTAGAAATCTAAGCTTAAGTGGTATCGTTGAAGATGTAGAAAGACTAGATAAAGAAGCTAGAGAGTATCACGGAGAGATTAGCTATGACGCTAATATCGCAGCTTCAAATAATCTAAGCTTAACAGGTATAGAGAGTGCTTATAAATTAGATAAGAGTGCTAATACAACTCTTTTACAAGCAAAAGATATAAATATCAATAGTTCAGCTATCAAAGCTCAAGTTATAGGTAATGCTGATATTAGCGATGATTTAACTACTGGTGTATTGGCAAATCAAGTTAGTGCTGCGAATTTTTATAAAGACCCTATCTCAAAAGGTTCAAGCATTAATTTAAATAAGGCTATTGTATTTGGCGATATGAAAGCTGATAAATTAAATGTGAATAATTCTAAGATTACAGGTAGAATTTTAGCAAATGATTTAAATGCAAGTAATAATACATTTATTATGGGTGGCACAAACAATACATTCTTAGGCACAATGATTGCAAGAAATAGCACAAGTGGTAAGGCAAATGAAATAGGATTACTTGGTTTAAATGTAAATAATGGCAAAGCTGATGCAAGTAATTTAGCAAATCTTCCATTAGCTTTATTAAAGATTGGAAATGGAAATGCAACAGCAGAAGACTTCGTTACAAAAATCGGAGTTTATGATGGTCTAAGTGTATATTCATTAGATAAGAAAAATATCTTAAGCGGGACATTAAAGCAAGGAGATGAGGATTATATTTATTATTCAGTTGTAGCAAATCCTATTAATGCGGCTGCAAGTAGGGCTGATGCTAGTAAGACAAGTGATAATTTTAGTGCTGATAGCAAAAGTGGTGCTGATAAGAGTATCTTAGATAATGCAAGCTCAAGTGTAGGTGCAATTGCTCAGAAAGCAAATGAAGTTGCAAAAGGAACTGCAAGTGATGAGGTAATGGCAAATGCTAATAAAGTTGCAAATGATACAAGCAAGATTGTAGCAAGTGAAACTAGCCTTGATAAAGCAATTGAAGAAGCGCAAACAGATATTAAAAACGCAGCAATTGAAGAAGCTATTAAAGTAGGGTCTAACATTAATGGTAATGAGATTGAACTTACTTTAAAAGGTGCTAATACTAAGGCTTTAACAGATGCAAAAAATATGCTAAATCAGACTTATTATTCTTATGTTAGTGAATGGAATAATCTAAACAAAAGAATGGGCGAACTAAGAAATAATGATGGCAAAAATGCTGGAATTTGGATTAGAAGTTTTGGTGGTGAAGGCAAGATTGATAGTGCTAAAATAAAATACTATGAAGTGCAATTTGGTGCAGATAAGCAAACTAGCACAAATTATGGAGAATTATATTCAGGTGTAATGGCAAATATAGGTCAAAGCACAAGTAATTCAAGTAATTCTAAGGTGAAAAATCACGGCATTGGTGCTTATGTTAGCTTAGTTGGTAATGATGGCTTATTTATTGACGCTACAGCTAGATACACCAATCATAAATCAACATTTAAAGATAATGTTTGGTTAGGCGATTTAAAAGATAGCGGAAGTGGATTTTTAGGTAGCGTTGAGGCTGGATATAGAATGGGAAGTGATTTTTATCTTGAGCCTAGTGCTGAATTAATCCTTGGCTATGTTCCTATGGCTAATTTAAAGGGTAATGATAAAGTTACTTTAAAAAGTGAAGGTAAATTTATGGGAGCAGCAAAAGTTGCTTTAAGTGCTGGTGCGAATATTAATGATACTTTTGGTTTAAGAGCTAGTGTTGGCGGGGCATTTGATTTAAATAATACTCCTACTATAACTCTAAGCGATGGCACAACTACAAGAGTTGAAAAAGGCTTTAAAGATAGTCGTGGATTTGCAAGTGTAGGAGCTAATTTTAACTTAGGTAAAAATACTAAGTTTAGCTTAGATGCTGAAAAATCATTTAGTGGAAAATATAATACAAACTACAATATAAACGGAACTTTAAGATATTCGTTTTAAAAAATAGCCCTAGAAATAGGGCTTATTTTGATAATTTATTTTCTATATATTCATCTACACTTTTTTTGAATTTTATTGGTTCACCAATAAAAGGAACAGGTGCAGAAGAACCAGCACCATTTATAAATATTGTGCCAAAATTAAAAATCCTACCAAGAATTCCTTGACCAACTCTGATACTTTCTATTTTTTCTAATCTTAGCTCTATTGTATCTCTTCTAATAAAGCCAAATTTAGCTATAACTTTTCTATTTGTTAAAGCAAGTTCTGTTGTTGTAATGATAACGAACATACGAAGTAAAAGAAAGATGATAAATATAGCAATAAAAGGATGAATAGCAATACTTAAAATTGCTAAAATTAAAATAGCAAATAAATCACCTATAAAAGCAAAAATACTAACTTTGGCTTTTAAAACAACGCTTTCATCTGCACCTAAAACTTGTTCTACATAAGACATAAAAACTCCTTTTAAAAAATTAAAAAAAGTATTATACCCCCCCCCATTTTTAATTCTAGCTTAAATGATAAATATATTTTGCGTTTAAATTTATAAAGAATTAGAATTAATGATATTAATATTTTTAAAAGTTTTATAATAACTTGAATTTGGGTTTTTATAAGTATATTTTATTGTTGCTTTTAGTAATGTGTTTTTAAAATATTTGTAGTTATTATTGAGTTAGAAAATATTCATACAAAAATTAATTTGATTTATTAAAAAACTTGGGAAAATTGATTTATCTTAAGTGAAATTAAATGGCGCGGCGGACGGGGCTCGAACCCGCGACCTCCGGCGTGACAGGCCGATATTCTAACCAGCTGAACTACCGCCGCAACCGAATTTAATGAATGGTGGTCGCTATAAGACTCGAACTTATGACATCCACCTTGTAAGGGTGGCGCTCTACCAACTGAGCTAAGCGACCATGGCGACCCTTGAAAGATTTGAACTTTCGTTTCCAAACGGAGAGAATGGCGTCCTGAGCCACTAGACGAAAGGGTCTCAAACCTGGATCAAAAAAAATGGTGTCCTGTGTTGGATTCGAACCAACGGCCCCCTCATTAAAAGTGAGATGCTCTACCTGCTGAGCTAACAAGACTTAAAATAAAAATAAGTTTGGATTATACATTTTAAAACTTAAATTAAAATTAATATTAAAATAATTTATAATATTTATATTAAATCTCTTGAAAATAAAGAAGATTTGAATAATAAAGTTCATAAAAATATTGCAAAAATTTTAATTAATAAGTTAAATAAATATACTTTCAAGATTTTATAACAAAAATATACTTAATTAAATTCTTTTATAAATAGTAATATGATTTGAAATTTATAAATTCTTATAATCAATTCCATCAAAATAAGCTAAAGCACTACCCCAAGTAAATCCGCCGCCAAATGCGTCTAAAAGCATTAATTTGCCATTTGTTAAACGACCTTGTTCGTAAGCTTCATTGATAGCTATTGGAATTGACGCAGCTGAAGTATTACCAAATTTATCAACACATACAACACACTGCTCATCGCTTAAGCCAAGTTTTTCTTGAACATAAGAGATAATTCTAAGATTTGCTTGATGTGGTATAAATAAATCTATATCACTTGTTTTAAGTTTGTTTTTATCTAATAAATACGACACATCATCTGATAATGTTTTAACAGCTACCTTAAATACTTCATTGCCTTTCATTTCAAGTTTAATAGGCTCTAATTGTTTTGTTTGATTTGAACGCTTAGTGCATAATAAATCTTTAAATTCTCCATCGCTTCCTGTATGAATATCTATAATTCCTTTACCTTCACTTGCACTTACAACGCAAGCTCCAGCGCCATCTCCAAATAAAACACAAGTAGTTCTATCTGTATAATCAAGAACAGAAGATATTTTTTCAGCTCCTATTATTAATACATTTTTTTTAGCACCACTTTCAACCATAGAACGAGCAAGCTCAAGCATATAAATAAATCCCGAACAAGCAGCACTTATATCAAATGCACTTACACCTTTTAATCCAAGTTTATTTGCTACAACTACTGCAGTTGATGGCATAGTAAAATAATCAGGACTTAATGTAGCTACTATTATTAAATCTATATCATTAGTTTGAATTTTAGCTCTTTGTATAGCTTTTATAGCTGCTTTATATGCTAAATCGCTAGTATTTTCAGTTTCACTAGCAATATATCTTTGCTTAATTCCTGTTCTTTTTAATATCCATTCATCACTTGTATCTAAAAAACTTTCAAAATCTTTATTTGTTAGTGTTTTTTCTGGTAAATACGAAGCAATACTTTTAATGCAAGCTTTTAATTTCATCTTCAATCACTTTGTTTACATTTGAATTAGCAAATTTTAAAGCTTGAAAAATTGCATTTTTTATAGCTTCTTCATTGCTTTTTCCGTGGCTAATGATAGCACATCCATCAATTCCTAATAATGGAGCTCCACCATATTGGTCGTAGTCTAAATGCTGTTTTAAAGCATTAAATGCACCTTTGCTAAGCATATAACCAAGTTTTGACAATGATGATTTTTTAATCTCATTTTTTAACAACTTAGCAAAAATGCCTACAGCACCTTCTGCAGTTTTTAATAATATATTTCCAGTAAATCCATCGCAAACTACTACATCACATTCTCCGGCAAATATATGTCCGCCTTCAACATTGCCTATAAAATTGCTTAAATGTTCTCTTAATAATTTATGTGTGTCTTTTGTAAGTTTGTTTCCTTTGCAATCTTCTTCTCCGTTTGAAAGTAGTGCAATTTTAGGATTTTTTATATTCATTACTTCTTTTGCATAAGCTTCGCCCATTATTGCAAATTGTAATAAATTTTCTTCTTCGCAATCAACATTAGCACCTACATCTAATACCAAAACCCTGCCGTTAAAAGTAGGCATTAAAGTTGCGATAGCAGGTCTTAAAACACCTTTTACTCTACCTATTCTAAGGGTTGCAAGGCTCATTGTAGCACCACTATGCCCAGCCGAAACAACTGCATTTGCTTCGTGGTTTCTTACTAATTCAACTGCTTTATAAATACTGCTGTCTTTGCGTTTTAAAACATCTGTAGAATTTTCATCCATATCAAAAACATCGGTAGTATGAACAAATTCAACTCTATTTGATAATTCTGATGGAATTTGACTTTTTATTTTTTCTTCATCTCCAACTAGAATAACGCTAAAATTATCTTTTTCTTTTAACGCTTTTATAACTCCACTAATTATTGGGGTGAAAGAAAAATCTCCACCCATAGCATCAACAGCAACTTTTATCATAGGTATTAATATTCGCCAGTTGTTGGATTAATTCTATGAGGTAATTTCCAACTACCATCTTTATCTTTAATCGGTCTTACTAGCTCAATTTTGTAATGAGTGCGTCTTTTTGCTGCTCTTGTTTTACTAACTCTTCTCTTTGGAACTGCCATGTTATTCTCCTTATTTACATTTTTGACAATAAAAATAATCGCTTAAATATAAAGCTAATTCGCTTTTTAATACTTCAATTAAGTCTATTTCACCATCATAAAATTCCATAGTGTCGCTTAATTCGTTTTCTTCATCTTTAAATACACCATCGCTCAAATCTAAATTAATTTTTTCATTAATTTCAATCTCAATTTCAGCAGCACAACTATCACAATAATGAATTACATTGCCTACTAAAATTGCGTCTAGTGTAACTATTTTATTATCTTTTCTCTTTAAAAAGCCTTCTAATATTAAATTATCAAAATCTAACTTAAAAGGGTATTTTACCGAATTAATTTTACTAAAAGCAATTTTCATTTTAATTTATTTCAAGTTTATTAAAGAAAAACTCTATTTCTATTTTAGCATTTTCTAAACTATCACTACCATGCACTGCGTTTGCGTCAATACTTTCAGCAAAATCAGCTCTTATTGTTCCCTTAGCTGCTTCTTTTGGATTAGTTGCTCCCATTAATTCACGATTTTTAGCAACTGCATTTTCGCCTTCTAAAACAGATACTACAACAGGACCACTAGTCATAAATTCAACTAAATCTTTATAAAATGGTCTTTCTTTATGAACTGCGTAAAATTCTCCTGCTTGTTCTTTTGTTAAATAAAGCTTTTTAATAGCTGCAATTCTTAAGCCATTTGCTTCAAAACGACTTAAAATTTGACCTATAACACCTTTCTTAACAGCGTCAGGTTTAATGATTGATAAAGTTCTTTGCATTAAATCTCCTTAAAATAAAAGCTCATATTATACAAAAATAAATTAATTTAAGCTTTAAAAATTAAGTTCTTTTAATAAAGTTTTTGCATCAACTAATCCTATTATTTGTTTTAGCACTTCGCCTTTATCGTTTAAAACAAGTAAAACTGGTGGTCCAAAAACCTTATAAGTCTCTGCCATTTCTTGTTCAAATTGGTTTGGGTTAGTTAAATCTATTTTGATTAAATTGTAATTTTTCAACTCATTTATAACTTCTTTATCTTTAAAAGTAGTATTTTGCATAACTTTGCAGTTCTCACACCAGCTAGCTGTAAAATACACAATATTTTTTGAACTTAGATTTAATTTTTCTTTTGCTTGTGTGAATTCTAAATTCTGTTGAGAAATATTATTACTTGGATTAAAAGTTTTGTTTAATAATATAAAACTATAAGCTAATATTAAAACTAAAATAATTTTAAAAAATAAAAAGAATTTATTTTTAGTATTTTCAAATAAGCCAAAAAATACTACAAAACTAATACCAAGTAAGGCATATAAAATATTTGTAATATTCTCATTTATTATTCTTTCTAAGAAAAATATTGCTATTCCTAATAAAATAAATCCAAAAAATTTATTAACATATTGCATCCAAGAACCAGTTATAAATTTAAAACCAAAACCAATTGCTATTAGTGGAATTCCCATACCTATACTCATAAAAAATAATGAAAAAGCTCCAAGCAATACATCATTGCTATTTGCTACATAAATTAAAATTCCAGCAAGTGGTGCAGCTACACAAGGTCCTACTATTAAAGCACTTAAGACCCCCATTAAAAATACTCCGATAATTCCACTATATTTTGAGCTTTTTTTATTTACGCTATTTACAATAAAGTTAGGCATTTTTAGTTCAAATAAGCCAAACATTGATAATGATAAAATTACAAAAATTAAAGAAAATAGAATGATTACAATTGGATTTTGAAAAAATACTTGAACTCCACTTCCTACTAAAGCTGCTATTATTCCTGCTATTGTATAGCTAATAGCCATTCCTAATACATAAATAATGCTTGAAATTATTGGATTTTTACCACTACTTTTTGCCAAAATACTAGATATTATAGGTATCATTGGTAGGGTGCAAGGTGTTAAAGATAATAATATTCCTGATACAAAAAAAGTTAAAATATTTATTAAAAATGAAGAATTTAAAAGCTTGCTTTCATATTCGTTTTGTGTAGATTGTTTTTCTTTTTTTAGTTTTAAAGCTTCTTTGTTATCGTATTCTAAAACCAATTTATCATTTTGATAATTAAAAGACGCTACAAGTGGTTGATAACATAATCCTTCAGTAGAACAACCTAAATAAAAAATTTTAATATTGTCATTATTTTTTAATGTAAAATTTGGGAAATCAAATTCTAAAGTATTGTAAAAGACTTCAACATTATCCTTTAATACCGCATTGCTTAAGTCAAATTTATTTGTGATATTTTGGTTGTTTAATAAGACTTTTATTTCGTTTTTATATAAATAAATATCAGGATTTAGATTAAGTTTTATAAAATTTACTTGAGAATTATTTTCAAGTTGGAATTTAAATGCTTCATTTGGCGGTAGTGGATTTGCAATTGCTAATACGCAAAATATTAAAATATTTATAATAAATTTCATTGTTTTTTCCTTGTTTTTTTATATTGTATAAGAGTAAAACATATGATTGTAAAAATAATAAATAATGTGCTAAAAATAATTAGTATTTTTTCTTTATCGTTATAACTTGCCTTTATTTTTTTAAAGTTTTTAATTTTATCTAAATCAATAGTGCAACCATAATATACATTTAAATTTTTATCTTTTTTGATATAAGTTATTATATGTCTTATTGAGTAGTTAGTCCAAAAAATATTAGCTTTTGTATATCCTTCATCTTTTATTTTTGCTAGCAGTTCTTTTATATAAAATTTATTATTTGTGTCTTTTTCTAAAAAAATATTTTGATGCTCATAGTCCTTAGAATAATGAGCTATATAAAATCCTAACTCATTAAAAGCATAGGCTTTTTCTTGATAATTATCAAAATTAATCGTATTAATTTCTTTTTTGATTAGATTAATTTTTTCTTTATAATTTAAAGAATTTGGAAGATTTTTTGCATAATTATCTATTTTATCTACTATTGCTTTTGCTTGTTTTGCGATGATATTTTTAGTGCCTTCATTGTCTTTTAGCTGATAGTTTTTATCAAGTGTAATATAAATATCTATGCTATTTAATATTACGCTAATACAGGCTAATAATGAAAATAATATAATAGTTTTTTTACCCATCAATACTTACCCTATTTAAAATTGCACTACTTAAAGAGTGAATATCAATATCTTGAATTTTAATACCATTTGGAACGCCTTGAGCGATTTTGCTTACTTTTACATTGTAGTGTTTAAAATAATCTTCTAAATAAAAGCACACCGTATCCGTGCTAACGCTTGGTGTGTAGGCTAAAACCAGTTCTATTGTATTGTATTTGCAAATCATTTTTTCTAATTTTTTTAAATAGTATTCATTGGTTTTTGAAAGTATAAAATATCTACCTTCATATACTTTACATTCATCTATAAAAAATACATCTTTTGGGCTTTCTACTAAGCAAATTGTATTATCTAATTCATCATTTATGCAATAATCACAAAGTTCATTTTCACTTAAGCAACCACAAATAGAACATTCTTTTATATTTTTTTTAGCATTTTCTAAAGAATTCATTAGTTCTTCTAATAAATTTTTATTTTCATAACACAAATAATAAGCCATTTTTAAAGAAGTTTTTTTGCCAATTCCTTGAATTTTTCCTATGCTTTTGCATAAATTATCAAAATGTATCACAATATAATCCTAAAGTTATGATAGCCATCATCGTAAAAATATTTAAGCTCAAATCCTTGAGTATCACAAATATATTTTATTAAATAAAGTCCTAATCCAAATCCACTTTGCTCTGCATTACCCCTTGCAAATGGTTTAAAATACTCTTCTGTATTAAAGTCTTTTTCTTCTCCTATGTTTTTTACATTAATATAGTCTTTTTGAAATTCAATTATACACTTATGGTTGCTTGAGTATTTAATAGCATTATCTAATAGATTTTTAATTAATATTATAAATAAAGCTCCATCTACTATTATTGTTCTATCTTCGTTCATTTTTACATCAATAATTTGTAAATTATCTAAATATAAAGCACTGATTGATTGCTCTAATAAATATGAATACGAATATTCTTTTAAGACTACTTCATGGTTTTTAGATAGTATTTCTTCTACTTGCTTAAATTCATTTACTAAAGCATTCATACCTTTGAATACACTTATTAAGATTTTTTTATTTTTTTCGCTTTCTGGCATAGTTGCTGCAAACATTCCTTTAGCAATAGGTGTTTTTAACTCGTGCATAATTGCTCTTAAAAAAAATCTTCTTGCCAATACCAATTCATTATTTTTTTTAGTAGCTTTATTAAATTCTTTAGTTAATAATCCTATTTCATCATTTTTATAATAAGAAAAATTGCTATTTTTTCCGTTTGATAAATCCCTAATATGTCTTGTAAGACCCTTTAATGGTTGAATTAAATTATAACAATATATTAAAGAAGCGAAAAACATCATAATAATTAATGATATTAATAATTTAATTAAACCATCATTTATATTATTATTGTGGGTGTTTTCATAAACTTTTAATGAATTATTTTTTTGATTTATGAGTTTTAAATAATATTTGTCTTTATAAACAATTCCTTGAATTAGTCCAAAATTAGTTTTATGGTCTATTGGCTTATCATTGCTTGTGCAAAGCTCACGCATAAAACGCTTGTCTGTGATTTCTTGAAAATCAATATCTTGTAAGTATTTATCAATTTCTACACCAGCACCACTAGCATACAATTTATTAATAGCTAATATTGCAAAATAAAGCCTACTTATACTTTCAGCTCTTAAAGCCTTATTGGAGTATTGAGTTATTTGTATAATAGCTGTAATAGTAAGTATAATGCTAATAGCAAAAACTGCTATTAGCTTACTAAGAATAGAGTGTAACAGCATTAGCCAAGAAGCTTATAACCAATACCACGAACAGAGAATATATGTTTAGGGTCTTTTGAACTATCGCCTATCTTACTTCTTAATCTTCCTATAATTACATCTAAGCTTTTGCTATCTTTTTCTCTTAATGACCTACAGCTATTAGCTAGCTCATCTCTTGATACTGAATAGCTATGTCTTTTCACTAGATAACTTAATATATCATATTCAGCTGGTGTTAAGCTTAGTGGTTTTTTATCATAGTAAATTTCATGTTTTTCATGCTCAACTTTGAATAATGTGCTTACTTCTTCTTCAGGTGGTAGTAAGCTTTTTTTGTATCTTCTAACAAGTGATGATACCCTTGCTTGCAATTCAGTTGGCTCATAAGGTTTTGGTAAATAATCATCAGCCCCTAATCCAAGTCCTAAAACCTTATCACTTGTATCCCCTCTAGCACTTGAAATGATAATAGGAATATCATACTTCTTGCGAATTTCCTTGCATACTTCTAATCCATCCATTCCAGGTAGAGTTAAGTCTAAAATTAGACAATCATAATTACTAAAGTTAGCAGTTAAACCTTCAGCAGGAGTGCTGTAATTTGTAACTTTTATGTTAAACCTTGCTAAAAACTCTGTAATCAACTCAGCGAATTCCACTTCGTCTTCAATCATAATTACATTAATCATTTTTTCACCTTTATTTATTAAAGTCTTTCCATTCTAACAATAATTAATTTATAAATGATAAATTGCAAAAGGAAAAAGATGCGTGACTTTTATGAAATTCTAGGAGTTAGTAAAAATGCTAGTTCTGAAGAAATTAAAAAAGCTTATAGAAAATTGGCATTGAAATATCATCCTGATAGAAATCAAGGCGATAAAGATGCTGAAGAAAAGTTTAAAGAAATCAATGTAGCTTATGAAACCTTAAGTGATGACACTAAAAGAGCTAGATATGATAGATACGGCGAAGCTGGTCTTAATGGTGGTTCAGGTGCTGGTGGCTTTGGATTTGAAGGATTTTCAAATTTTAGTGATATTTTTAGTGATATTTTTGGTGGCTTTGGCGATAGTGATGATGAAGAAATTGATGAAGATTTATTTATTACTCTTGAATTAGGTTTTAAAGAAGCTATTTTTGGTTGTAAAAAGAAAGTTAATTATTCTTATAAAGCAAATTGTATTAAGTGTGATGGAACAGGCTCGGCAAGTAAAACTACAACTACTTGCTCAAGATGTAATGGCAAGGGCAAAATAGCTATTAGAAAAGGCTTTTTCCAAATGGTTAGCACTTGTGATGTGTGTGGCGGTAAAGGTAAAGTAGTAAAAGATAAATGTTCATCTTGTCAAGGTAGTGGAAAAGAAAATAAAAAAGAAGAATTAGAAGTAACTATTCCTGAAGGAGTTGATAACGGAGTAACTTTAAAATGCTCTAATAAAGGAAATGAGATTAATTCTAATGAGCGTTCTGATTTGTATATAAAACTTCGTGTAGCAAGAGATGATAGGTTTATTAGAAAAGGTGATGATATTTATATAGATGTTCCAATATTATTTACCCAAGCAGCTTTAGGTTCTACCATCATTGTGCCTACTATTAGAGGAGAAGCTAGTATTCAAATTCCATTTGGCTTAAGCGATAAACAACTTGTAAAAATTAGTGGCGAAGGTGTTAAAAACCATCATACAAGAAGAACAGGGGATCAATTTGTCCAACTTAGTATTATGTATCCAAAACATATAAATGCAGAACAAAAAGAATTATTAGAAAAATTAAATGAGAGTTTTGGTATCAAAAATGATGCTAAAGAGCAACAACACGGGATATTTGATACTATTAAATCTTGGTTTAAATAATTTTTATTTTAATTCAAATTCTTTTTAGAATTTGAATTAAAAATATTTTTATTAAAGTGAGCTTAAAATACTTTCATATGCGTTTTGCAAATCTTCTTCGCTTTTTATATTAAAAACTTTTGCATTAAATTTTTTATTAAAAGTTCTTTGTCTTTTTGCTAGTTGTCTTGTGTGAATTGTGATTAAATCTTCTAATTCATCTTTAGATATTTTTTGATTAAAACAATCAATTATTTCTTTAGCTCCAATAGAGTTTAATGCTTTTGTATCGCCATAAATCTTATATAAATTTATAACTTCATCATAAGCATTTAAGCTAAGCATTTGTTTGGTCCTTAGTCTAATTCTTTCGTTTAAAATATCTTTATCCCATAAAATATCGTATATTTTAAGCTCTTTAATAAGCGCTTCTTGAGTATTTGCTTTTAGCCAAAGGCTAGGAATTTCATTTGTACTTTTATAAATGCTATACCATTTATTTAGCCTATAAGTATCATTTGCTGATATGTTTGAGTTTTTATCAATTTTTAGCATTAGATTATAGATTTCATCAAGGCTTAAATTATGATTAATATCATTAATTTTAGGGCTTAATCCATCAAGCATTGCTTTTAGATAAAATCCACTTCCGCCTGTTATGATTAGATTTTTTTCATTATTTTTTGCAAATTCTAAAGCCTTTTTGTACTCATCAAAATAAAGCCCTACATTATAATTTTCATTTACGCTAATTAGATTTATTCCAAAGTATTTAATCTCTTCTAGCATTTGATTATCTGGCTTGGCATTTATAATATTTAATTCTTTATAAAGACATAAACTATCAAGGCTTAAAATTATAGAATTTGAAGCTTTAGCAAGTTTATGAGCTAGGTTTGTTTTGCCACTTGCAGTTGTTCCTATGAGAGCAATTTTTTTCATCTTTATCCTTAAATCTTAATTAAAATATTATAAACTAGATTAAAAACGGAAGAGTTATGAATAAATTAAAAAACATTTTAGAATTAATCGTATTTAAGCATAGTATTTTTGCTTTACCTTTCTTAATTATTTCAATGCTTAGCGCTATAAAATTATATGAATTAAGTTTATCATCAATTTGGCTTAATTTTATCTTAGCTATTTTTTGTGCTGTTTGTGCTAGAAATTACGCAATGGCACTTAATAGATTACTTGATGCTGATATTGATATATTAAACGAAAGGACAAAAAATCGTCCTAGTGTAGATGGTAGAGTAGGGCGTGGGAATTTGCTTTTATTTATAATCGCAAATGCTGTAATTTTCGTGCTTTTAGCGTATTTTATAAATACTACTTGCTTTTATCTTAGCTTTTTTGCCTTAGCTTTACTTGGTTCTTATTCTTTATTTAAGAGATTTTCTTATTTAGCTCATATTATTTTAGGCTTATCTTTAGGATTTGCTTGTGTAGCAGGTGAAATTGTGCTTACAAATTCTATTAGTGCTTATTCTATTGCTTTATGTTTTGCGGTTTGTTTTTGGACTGCTGGGTTTGATTGCTTGTATGCTTTGCAAGATTTAGAATTTGATAAAGCAAATAATTTATTTTCTATACCATCTTGTTTTGGTAAAACGGCTACTTTATTTATAGCTGCGATTTTTCATTTGATTGCATTTTTGTTTTGGTTTGTTTTTTTAGTTAGTGTAAATGCTGGATTTTATGGATTTTTAGGATTGATAATCGTAGGAATTTTATTAATAATAGAGCATTTTATAGTGAGAAAAAATACAGAAAAAATAGAAAGAGCTTTTTTTGATATAAACGCTATTGTTAGCATAGTGTTTTTGATATTTTTTATAATAGATTTAAAGGTTAGCTAATGATTATGTATGAAGCAAGATTTAGAATTGATTATCAAGAATGTGAGGAATTAGAAGATAGATTTTTACAAGAATATAATGCTATTAATTATCATAAATCTTTACAAGATTATAGGCACAGAGCTAGTAAAATGGATATGTATCCTGAAGATAAATTGTTTTTTGAAATGCTTTGTGATATTAAAAA
>NZ_JAHCZE010000033.1:0-19152 GCF_018501205.1 Campylobacter sp. 2018MI01
CTTTTAAATAGCAATTTTACAACCGATGAGCATATTTTTAAGCTAAATTCTAATGAATTATTAAGCTCAATTTTTACATCATTTTTACCTTGTTTTAGTTATAAAACCAATGAAGATATTTTAAAATTAAAATTTGAAGAATTATTTTTAGCCCTACTTTATAGTAAGAATAATCAAAGTTTTTTATCATTTTTAAAGACCATAATCACCAATTTTAAACTATCTTTATATCAGATATTTTCGTATTGCGAACAAGATTTTCAAAGCGTAAATGATATGGCAAAAATATCTAATATGTCCTTAACTACTTTTAGCAAAAACTTCAAACAAAGCTTTGGAATTAGCCCTAAAGAATGGCTTGATAATAAAAAATTTGAAAAGGCAAAATTCTTATTAGAATTTTCAAACAAAAACATTACAGAAATATGTTTAGAAGTAGGATTTAACTCACCTGCTTGGTTTATTTCACGCTATAAAAAAAGATATAATAAAACCCCAAAACAATTTCAAAAATCAAAAAACTTATATTTTTTACATTAAAACTATTAGAAATAAAATTCTTTTTTCCTTATAATTTTTCAAAAATTATTTAAGGAGAAAAGATGAAAAAATATATTTTAAGTTTAGCATTACTTGCTAGTATGAATGCAATGGAAGTTAAAGAAATCAATGCTTTTGCTTCGCCTGAGAGTGTTGTGGCAAATAAAGATTATGTATTTGTCTCAAATGTAGGTCAAAAAATTGAGCCTTTAAACAAGGATTTAGATGGTTATATAAATATAATCTCAAAAGCTGATGATAAAATCAATGTATTTGTAAAGAATTTAAATGCTCCAAAAGGTATGAAGATTATTAACAATACACTTTATGTTGTAGATATTGATACTTTATACGGCTTTGATATAACAAGCAAAAAAGAAGTATTTAAGCTAGAAATTAAAGGCTCGGTATTTTTAAATGCTATTGAGAGCTTAGACAATGATACTCTTTTAGTAAGTGATACTGGCACTTATACGATTTTTGAAATCAATTTAAAAGATAAAAATTATAAAACTTTTATGAATATTGACAAAAGTTATGGTGGTCCTAATGGCTTATTGATTGATAAAAATTCTTTATATGTCGTAGGGTATGACCCTAGTGAAAAAGATGGCGGAGCTATTTTAAAAATTGATTTAGCTAGTAAAAATGTAGAAAAACTAAGTGATAATTTAGAGCAATTTGATGGAATTGTTAAAATTAATGATGATATTTTAGTATCTAGTTGGGGTAAAGAGCTAAATGGTTATATTTATAAACTTAATCAAAATAAATTAGAAAAGCTAGATTTAAAAGCACTTAAAGGACCTGCTGATATGTTTTATGATAACTCTACAAACACACTTTTAGTGCCTGAAATGGCTAATAATTCTTTATTAAAAATCAAATTATAATTAGAATTTACTATGAGAAAATCTCTCATAGTAAATTAAAAACTTAAAGCACTTTTGACCTCATCGCTAGCCATTTCTATACTCCAAGCAGGCTCAAACACTAAATCAATATCAACACTATCTATTCCATCTACACTTAAAGCAGAGTCTTTTACCCAAGTTATCAGTAAATCATGCATAGGACAAGACTTAGTAGATAAGGTCATAGTGATTTTACAATATGAATTATCAATTTGTATATCATAAATAAGCCCTAAAGCTAAAATATCAAAACCCACTTCAGGGTCAATTACATTTGAAATTGCATTAATTACTTGCTTTTTCATTCTTTGCTCCTTTGTAATTTATATAAGTAAAAAAATTGATTACATTAATTAAAAGACCTATATTTAACGCTATATATAAATAAATTGATGAATTAAAATAAAGAGAAATTACTAAGCATATATTAATTAGCATAGTAAAAAAAGCTGCTTTTTTAATCACCATATCATCTAATAAAGGGACTTTTATTTTTCCGATTAATTTTGAAATAAAATGAAACCATATTAAAAATGGCAAAATCTTATAAATATGTGCGATTATAAAAGGTAAAATCGTTGCAAAAATTAATAATTTAATAGCTAAAGCATAGTCTAAAACATAAAATTCTCTCATAGCTAAAAACGAGCCAATACAAGCAAAAACAATATTTAAATTCCAATAATCTTTAGCCTTTCTTGTTCGTATTTTAAGTATATATAAACACCAAAATACAAAACAAGCTAGGGAAAAAATAGCTATACTTTTATGAAAAAATGCTAAAAAATACGCCACTAAACTAAGCCATAATAAATAATTTTTATGCTTATGAGTTAGTGCAAACATTGGCAATAACACACTAGCAGCACCTATACAAATAAATAAAATAAAACCTAACATAAAATATATATGAAGATGAAGAATTAGTTCATAATCTAAATATATAAGCCCGTTTAAAATAAGCACAATTAAACCAGCACAAACTAAGCCTAATGCTAAAAAAACAACCCCACAAAATAAAGCACTTTTAGCAATATTATTAAAATCAAAAAATGATATTAAAAACAGCACAATAAAATAAAAAACACTTAAAATCATAGCAAATACGCTATATTTTAGTAATGCCAAATCATAATTTAAAAACGAATACATAATAAAGGCTAAAGAGATATTGCAAATAAAACTCACAAAAAATACACCTTTTATACTAAAGAATGCTTTTTCATAAATTACCGAGCTTAATTGATAAAGGCTACCTATTATTATATTTAAAGCAAATCCAGCAAAAAAACAATGTAAAAACGCTTTAAATTGATAACTCTCAAAATCATAATTTGAATAAGAAAATAAAAACATAAAAGCTAATAAATAGCAAAATGCAAATATAAAATAAATAGCCACCACTTTAAATGGTGGTGCGAATGCGTTTAACATAACTTAGCCCTTATGGATGGTCTTTACAAGCTTCATCAAAATTGCTATGCTCTTTAATTTTAGTAAATACTAGCCAAAAAAGTCCATCTTTTTGTGTAGTTTGAATATCATAATATGGCTTCACGCTAGGAAGTAAGCCTAAAGGATTTTTATGATTTAGCATAATTAATTTTTGATTAGGCTTTAAATTATTTAAGCCAACTCTAGCATTTATCATAGGTTCAGGTGGCATACACTGACTACTATCAAAAGCTAAATATTCATCATTTTCATAAAACTCAACCGTAGCATTTGCTAAACTAACTTTTTTCCAAGATTTAAAATCAAACATTTTTTCTCCTTTTTTCTCACTATTCTAAAAAAGTTTAAAAATTTTGACTTTGACTTAAGTCAATTTGAAGTTCAAAAAAAGAAAAATTAAATACTTAAATAAATTTTTAAATCAAATTCCTAAATATTTATTTGCTATAATAAACCTTATTTTTACAAGGTTAAATATGAATATAAATCAAATAATTAATTTTAAATTTAATTTTAAAAAGATTTTATACAAAGCTTTATTTATTGTTTTTATAATAATTCCACTTTTATATATTTTAATTATGAGTTTATATTTATTAGAATTTAATCCACAAAAATATAGTAAAAACCCAGAAGCAAGTGAAAAATTTTTAACCGGATATTTATTTATTGATATTGCAAATACATTAAATATATTTTTTAAATATGATAGCTTTATTGTAAGACCTTTTTTAAATATAGCTAAAAATTATTATGATGAAGGTAAAAAGCTCTTGCCAGATGATAGTATTGAAGATATTATGTGGTGGGTTTTGTATTATAAACGCATGTATGGTTTAACTAAAAAAACACAAGATTATAGTATGTTAGACAAGCTAAGCTACGATGATTATCAAGAAATCTATGAAATGATAAAAAGAGTGCCTTATGGCAATATTTATTATGATGTGGATATTATGACAGAATATAGACTATCTAATATGCTTGGTTTGGTTATGCTATATACAAATTATACATCAAATAGAGCTTATGAATATTATATAAAAGATTATGATAAAGCAAGTGAAATTTATGAGCTTTTAAATATAGCTTTTAATAAATACTATACATATCAAGCAGAGAAAAAATTGAATTACGCACTATATTTAGATGTCATGATAGATCTTTTAAGCACTTCGGCATTTAAATATTATAGTGAAAACAATTACTACGATGGAACTTCAAAAATAGATGTTACTAATATACCTTTACCTGATTATATTTGTAATGCTACAGACACAATAAAAATTAATGAATACTTTAAAAAAGCTATTTTATTTACAGACGAAAGTAAGTTATTTATAAGGAGTATATATAAAGGTTCTGTTAATTATTTACATGCTTTACATAAATATTGCCCAGAAGATAAGGAAATAAGATATAGAATGCTTAATGTTATTGTTAATAAATTTCAACCAATGTATAAAAAAGGAGAATTAAATGATAGATGAATTGCTTATACTAGCAATATTAAAAAGCTTTTGAATATATTTTGCATTTATTTTTAGCTGAAGACCACGAAGCCCAGCACTAAGCACAAAATACTCAAGCTCTAAAGCTCTTTCGTCAATAAATCTAACATAATCTTTTTTCATACCAAAAGGCGAACAACCGCCCCTAATATATCCTGTTTTATCCTTTAATTTATCAAGTTTTAAAAGGCTTAAGGATTTTTCTCCTACCGCCTTTGCAAAAGATTTTAAATCTATTTCTAAATCCCCTTGAATACAAGCAACATACAAGGCATTTTTACCCTCGCAAACTATGGTTTTGTAAATATATTTAATATCAATTCCTGTCTTTTTTGCTACGCTAATTGCTGATAAATCATCATCTACTTCATAGCTTAATAATTCATAATCTATTTTTAAAGTATCTAAAAACCTTGCTGCATTAGTCTTTTTAATCATTTGCTATTCTTTGTCCGAATTTAATCGCACCAACTTGACATTCAAGTTTTAAATCATTGCCTAAGATTAAAATAGTAGAACCCATCAAAAATCTTCCTAGCATTTCGCCTTTTTTTAAGCTTACATTATCATAGTTTTTCTCATAATCACTTGCATTTTTCATATTAGTTTGCACGCTTGTATCAAAATCAAATTCCATCTTGCCAACATTTACAGCCCCTACAAAAACCATATAAAAAATATCTCCACTATCTTTTTTGCAAGTTAAAACTACACGCTCATTTCTTGAATACAAATTATCATGCTTACTAAGTGCTTTTAAATTAACGCTAAAAAGCTCCGCACAAAAATATTTTAGATTTAAAACCTGCATATTACAAGGACTATGATAATTATGATAATCCCTTGGGCTAAGATAAATATTTAAAAAATCAAGCTCATTTTTAGGAGTAAAACCTAAAAGCTCTTTAATATCATAATCTTTACCTTTTATACTAAACGCCTTTAAATTTGAGCTTTTTGCATAACTTAAAATAGTGCCATCACAAGGACTTATAAAGCCGCTTTCAAATTCTCTTGGCTTTATTAATCTTCTAGTAAAAAGAGCTAATAAACTATCGTATTCTTTATAGTCTTTAAACTCATCTAAAGGTATATTAAAATGCTTTACATAAGTTTTGTTTATATAATTTTGCATAAATTTTGGATATTTTATGCTTACTAATTTACCAAAAATTCTTGAAATTGTTTTTCTCATTATATTCCTTAAAGTCTAATTATTACTATTTCACTAGGTGCTAAAAAGCGTATAGATGGACCCCAAAATCCAGCACCACTACTAACATATAATTTAGTTTTTTTACCGATTTCATAAAGTCCGTGCAAAAATCCTTGCTGCATTAAAACAAAAATACTAAATGGGAAAATCTGCCCTGCGTGAGTATGCCCTGATAAAACTAAATCAAATCTACTCAAATCAAATTCCTTAGCTACAACAGGTTGATGAGCTAATAAAATATTGTATTTAGTATCATTAAAATTTTTATAAATTGGGGCTAAATCCATTGGCATTCCATATTTTGCACCCTTTAAATCATTTATGCCACTAAGCACTATTTTGCCTAAATCTATGCTTTCATTTTCTAATACTTTTATATTAGTTTGCTTTAATTTTGCTAGGATTTTTGTAGCGTCGTGGTAGTATTCGTGATTGCCAGTTACATAAAAGCAAGGCTTATTAAAGGTATTTAATAAATCCAAATAATCAATATCATCTATGTTAGTATCTATTAAATCCCCAACAATTACTACATAATCAACTTCTTGTTCGTTGATTTTTGCGATTAATTTTTCTAAAAAATCTTTGTGCAAATTTTTGCCTAAATGCACATCACTTATCATTGCGATTTTTATTCCTAAATTAGCATTTAAATCTACATATTTAATAGGTGGAATTTTAATTGCCTTAAATATACCTTGTAAAAAACACCCAAATGCAACAAATAAAACGCCTAAATCACAAATCAATTTTAAAGTTTTTCTTCTATTTGTGTCTATATTCTTTACGCTTTTAAAGGCTATAAATTTAACAATATCATAAATTAAAGCGATTAAAAAGAAGAAGAAAGAAAAACCCAAAAGAATTGATAAAGTAGTATAAAGAAAATCAGGCAAAAAATTAGCTCTCATAGAGAACAAAAATACAACATTAGATATAAATAAAACTATGCAAACTAATAAAAAAAATCCTTTAAATCTAGGGAAAATTACTCTAAATAATTGTCTATAAATATAAGCATTTGCAATAAAAACAGCAACGCAAAATGCAATAGCAAATAATAAATGGTGTAAGCTCATAATTAATTCTCGTAAAGTGATTTTAAATATTTTTCATCATGAATTATTAAGTTTTTATCATCATCAAAACTAATAATTCCATCATTTTTAAACTTAGCTAAAATTCTAGAAAAAGTCTCCGGAGCTAGATTTATAAATGAAGCTAATTGGATATGTTTTATGCTCTTAAATACTTCGCTTTGTTCGCAAACTAATTTAGCTAACTTTGCTTCAGCACTTAAAATCATTTCATTATGAACAAATTCTGATAAATAAATTAACTTTTTTGAAATTCCACTTAATAAAGCTAGAACAAAATCAACCTTAGTTAAAAACTTATTTTTAAGCTCTTCAAAATCAATCTTAATCACTTCCCCACTATTTAAAAAACTAGCACTCGCAGGAAAAGGGATATTTTCAAAATTAGCTAATTCGGCTACAAAAGAAATCGGAGTTAATTTATGCATAAAAATTTCAGCTCCTTTTTGGTTGGTTTTATAAACCTTAATATTTCCTTTAATTAATAAGTGCAAATACTTACTACTTTCACCTTCCATAAATAGCATTTCGCCTTTTTCGTAGCTTTTAAGAATACAAATTTTTGCTAATTCTTCAAGCTCATTTTCGCTAAAATCTTTAAAAAAAGAAATTTTTTTTAATACTTCTTTCATTGGCACTCTTTTTACTTTCTTAAAATAGAATTATGAAAAATCATATCAAGGAATTACAAATGTTTAGATTTGCCCCATCACCTACAGGCGATATGCATATAGGGAATTTAAGGACTGCCGTTATTAATTATGTATGTGCAAAAAAATATAATAAAAAGTTTATTTTAAGGATAGAAGACACAGACACAGCTAGAAATATTCAAGGCAAAGAAGAAGAGATTAAGAGTATTTTAAATTTATTTGGGATTAATTGGGACGAATACTATGTGCAAAGCACTCATCTAGCAACTCATCAAAAATTAGCAGCAAAATTATTAGAAAATGGTTCTGCTTTTAAATGCTATTGTACCGAAACTGAATTAGAAGAGAAAAAAGAATTAGCAAAAAATGAAAAAAGAGCTTATAGATACGATGGAACTTGCGAGAATTTAAAACAAGATTTAAATAAATCATTCGTAATAAGACTTAAAAAGCCTAAAAACACAATCACTTTCAAAGATGAAATAAAAGGCGTTTTATCATTTGAGCCAAATGATGTTGACAGTTTTGTAATTTTAAGAGCTGATGGGACACCTACATATAATTTTGCATGCTCTATGGATGATATGTGCGAAGGAGTTAGCTTTATTATCCGTGGAGAAGACCATGTAAGCAATACTCCAAAACAAGAACATATAAAGGCGTCTTTAGGCTTTAATGAAAGTATGCAATATGCACATTTACCTATCATTTTAGACGAAGAAAGCGGTCAAAAAATGAGTAAAAGACAAGAGCATTCAAGCGTAAAATGGCTTTTAAATGAAGGCTTTTTGCCTGATGCGATAGCTAATTATTTACTAGCTTTAGGCAATAAAACCCCTAATGAAATTTTTACTATGAATGATGCAATTTCTTGGTTTGAAATAAGCAATATTTCTAAATCTCCGGCTAGATTTAGTATGGCAAAACTAAGATTTATAAATAGAGAGCATATTAAGATTTTAGATGATGAAATTCTAGCTAGATTATTGTTTAAAGATGAGTTTTTAGCTAAGTTTAGTAATGTAAAAGTATTAGCAAAATTAGCAAAACTTCACTTAGAAGAAGCAAGTACTTTAAATGAAATTAGAGCTAAACTTAGTGGATATTTTCTACCATTTAATGTAGTTTTTGCTAACAATTTAGATTTTAGTGAGAGTGCGAAATTATTAAAAGCTGAATTAGAAAAATCAAACCTACCTAGCAAATACGAAGAATTTAAACTAAATCACAACGCTAATTTAAAAGGCAAACAATTATTTATGAGCTTAAGATTATTGCTTAGTGGTTCAGCTCACGGCCCTGAATTAGCACAAATTTATGAGATTATGCAACCTTGTATGAGCGAGTTTTTAAAGGTAAAAGATGAGCTTTGCTGATATTGTAGTTTTACTATTTGTATTGATAATAAGAGGACTAAATATTTATTCATATTTAGTTATTGCCTATTGTTTATTTTCGTTTTTTCCACAAGCTTTTACAAGCCCTATCGGATATAAAATATACAATATTGTATATAAATTAGTAAGACCTGCCTTTGATTTAGTATATATGATAATACCGCCTAGATTTTTAAATATAGGTATAGTAAGTCTTGCTCCTATTGCTGTTTTTGTAGGAATACATTTATTACAAATCGGATTATTTGAATTAGTAAAAATCGTAAAAGGATTATTATGAAAAAATTAATTAGTATATTGTTAATTACTCAAGCTTTATTTTCATATACTTATGAAGAATTAAAAAATGAGCCGAACTCACTTGCTAAGGACTTTTTTTTATATAATTTATTAAAAAATAATGAGATAAAAAAAGAAGATTTAAAAGAATTTAAAACACATATTTTCCGTTTTGCTGGAGTTATGAAAAAAGAATATGAAAAACTAAGCAAAGATATTAAAGAAGAGCCAAAAACATTACCTGCTGATTCTTGCTATAATTATTCAATCAATTCTATAATGAACGCAGATGAAAAATGTCAGATATTTAGACTAAAAGAAATAAATTTTGCAAAAAAATTAAGCAAAGAAAACCTAATAAAACTAGCAAATATTTATAAACAAAAAGATAAAAATCTAAGCTCACAATTAAGCATATTAGCTAACAAAAACCCTGTGGCAGAAAGCATTAAAAAAGGTGATGGAAAAACCTTAATGAAGCTTTATTACGATGGATATAAGCTAGATGATTTTTCTCCAGGGCCACTTACTCGTGCTAGTATGATGGAACACCCTAATGCTTATAAATTTTTAAACTCAGCTATAGTAGATGATAAATATCCAAAAATAAAAGAAAAATTAGCAAGTCTTGATAAAGAAGACGCTAAAGAAGATTTAGCATTTGCATTAGGTTTAAATGCACTTATGTTTAATAAAAATGCCTTAGCAGAAAAATACTTTTTAAGAGCTAATAAAACTTATAAATATAAAAGACCAAAGGATAATGCTTTATTTTTTGCTTATTTAGCTAGTAATAAAACTAGACATTTAGATACTTTAGCAAATAGTGATGATTTAAATATTTATAGTATTTTAGCAAAAGAGCTAACAAACACACCACTACCTACCATCATCACACCAAATCCTACAAAAAGCATAGATTATCCTATAAATAATGCTTTAGTTCAAGCTAGATTTATGAATGACATTAAAAACGCTGATACTCAAAAGCTTAGTGAAATGCAAGAATATTTTAATACCAAAAATACTCAAGGACAATATCTAGTAATTAGCGATAAATTAAGTAATTTTAAAGATAATATTTATCCAATACCATTTCCTGAAGAATTAGCCAGTTATAGCGTAGAGCAAAAAGCACTAATTTTAGCTATTGCTAAACAAGAAAGCAGATTTTTACCAGCTTCTGTAAGCACTTCTTATGCTTTAGGTATGATGCAATTTATGCCTTTTGTAGCAAGACATACTGCTAAAGTTGATTTTAATGATAATGATTTTGATGTTACTCAAATGTTTGACCCAAAAATAGCTTATAAATTCGCAAACGCTCATTTAAATACGCTTAAAAAAGGAGTTAAGCATCCTATATTTATAGCTTATGCTTATAACGGGGGCTTAGGATTTACTCAAAGAATGCTAAAAAAAGATTATATGTTTAATCCAAATTCTAAACTAAAATCATACGAACCATTCTTATCAATGGAGCTTGTGCCTTATTTAGAAAGTAGATTGTATGGTAAAAAAGTTTTAGCAAACTATTATATCTACCTAAAAATATTAGGTCAAAATGTAAAAATGAGTGATTTAATAAAACAAATAGATAAAAATCAATAATATAGGTATTTTTACCTATATTATCCTTAGTTTTTGCACTAAATTATAAGAGCTAAAAACCATTTAAAGCTTATATATTAGTATAAAAACAATTCAAATGATTTTAATAACTTACTTTATAATAATTGATATATGCTTTAAATATTGCAGTAATAAAAAATAAATTATATTTTGGGTTTAAAATCGCTATCAAATGTTTTTAAAAATACTTAATTTTTATATATGCTTATTTAAAAACTATATGACTTATTTAAATTCTTAAAAATTATTTTATAAAATATAAGAACTCTTATTTTATATACTTTTCATACTTAATTGTAATTTACAAAATTAATTCAGAGCTTGCAATCTATTTTTGTATAAAAATATAATATTTACTAAATTTTACCATCACTAAAAATAAACATTAAAAGATATTAAAAGATATTTTAAATTAAGATAAATTAGGAATTTCAAATTGAAATTCCTAAAATTAAGGATAAATCCTTGTAAGACTAGTTTTTAATAAATTATTATTCTACTTCTGCATCTACTGCATCATCTTTTTCGCTTTTTTTAGCGTCTTTACTATCATCTTTTTTGTAAAGATTTTCAGCTAATTTATGACTTGCGTCGCTTAGTTTTTTCATTTTCTCATCTATTTGAGCTTTTGTTGCGTTTTCATTATTTACTACATCATTTAGCTCATTTATTGCACCTTCAATCTCTTGTTTAATTGCAGGTTCTACTTTATCCCCTAAATCATTTAGGCTTTTTTGAACTTGATGAACTAGGCTTTGAGCTTGATTTTTCGCATCTACTACTTCTCTTCTTAATTTATCAGCTTCTTTGTTTTTCTCAGCTTCGTTTATCATATTTTTAATCTCTTCATCACTTAATCCGCTTGAGCCTGTGATTGTGATATTTTGAGCTTTACCACTTGCTTTATCTAATGCACTTACCGTTAAAATACCATTTGCATCAATATCAAATGTAACTTCAATTTGCGGCACACCTCTTGGAGCTGCTGGGATACCTTCAAGGTTAAAATTACCAAGAGATTTATTATCACGGCTAAACTCACGCTCACCTTGTAAAACATTAATAGTAACTGCACTTTGATTATCTTCTGCAGTTGAGAATGTTTGACTTTTTTTAGTAGGAATTGTTGCACCTTTTTCTATAATTTTACTCATAACTCCGCCTAAAGTTTCAATTCCAAGACTAAGTGGAGTAACATCAAGTAAAAGCACATCTTTTACATCACCTTGAATAATTCCTGCTTGAGTAGCAGCACCCATTGCAACAACTTCATCAGGATTTACGCTTTTATTTAGTTCTTTTCCAAATACTTTTTTAACTTCTTCTTGAACTAAAGGCACACGAGTTGAACCTCCAACCATTACTACTTCTTTAATCTCGTTTTTGCTAATTCCTGCTTCACTTATAACTTCATTGATTTTTGTGATAGTTTCAGCCACAAGTGAGTCAATCATTCCTTCAAATTGAGCTTTTGTAATTGTTTTTACAAGGTGTTTTGGACCTGTTGCATCAGCTGTAATGAATGGTAAATTCACTTCAGTTTGATTTGTACTTGAAAGCTCTTTTTTAGCGTTTTCTGCTGCTTCTTTTAATCTTTGTAACGCCATTTTGTCATTTCTTAAATCAATTCCTTGCTCATTTTTAAACTCAGTTGCTAAGAAATCAATTAATTTATTATCAAAATCATCTCCACCTAAAAACGCATTACCACCAGTTGCTAAAACTTCTACAACACCATCACCAGTTTCTAGAATTGTAACGTCAAATGTCCCACCACCTAGGTCATATACTGCAATTTTTTCAGCACTTACTTTATCAAGACCATAAGCTAGAGCTGCTGCAGTTGGTTCGTTTATAATTCTTAATACATTTAATCCTGCGATTTGACCTGCTTCTTTAGTAGCTTTTCTTTGTGCATCGTTAAAGTATGCTGGAACGGTAATTACTGCATCAGTTACAGATGTTCCTAAATAGCTTTCAGCATCTTCTTTAAGTTTCATTAAAACTTTTGAAGAAATTTCTTGTGGAGTGTAAGTTTTACCTGCAATTTCTATCGCACAAGCACCATTTCTATCTACTATTTTATAAGGTAAATGTTTTGCCGCTTCTTTAGCATTGTCCTCATTCATCATAAGACCCATAATTCTTTTAATTGAATAAATTGTTTTTTCTGGGTTTGCTACTGCTTGGCGTTTTGCACTATCACCTACTAAAACTTCGCCTTTATCTGTAAATGCTACAATTGAAGGGGTTGTGTTTTTTCCTTCTTTATTTGGAATTACTTTTTTTTCTCCACGCTCATAAATTGCTACACATGAATTTGTTGTTCCTAAATCTATACCTATTGCTTTTCCCATAGTTTTCTCCTTTTATTTTGATACGCTTACTTTACAAGCTCTAATTATTCTGTCATTTATCATATAACCCTTTTGAAACATAGCTGCAACACAATTTGGCTCAAGCTCTGCTTCAACATGCATCATAGCTTCGTGATAACTAGGGTCAAATTCATCACCTTCATTAGCTACGATTTCTTTAATTCCGTGTTTTGCTAGGATATTTTTAAATAAACTTAAAGTATTATCAATACCTTGTTTAAGTTGTTTTGAAAACTCATCATCTGCTTCAAAATTACTAGCATTTTCTAATGCGTCTAAAACAGGTATTAAATCCTTAAGCAATCCTTCTTGTGCATATAAAACAGCACTTTGCTTATCTTTTTCTAAGCGTTTTTTATAATTTTCAAAATCTGCATTAGCTCTAAGATAAGCGTCTTTTAATTTTGCAAATTCTTCATTTGCCTTATCAAGCTCTGCTCTTAAAGCAATTTCTTCATTACTTAACTCATTTTGTTCGCACTCACAATTTTCATTGCATTCGCAAACTTCTTCGTTATTTACTACATTTTCTTCTTGCGTGGCTTTTTCGCTCATATCGCCTCCCTTAATTGATTTAAAACATTTTCATAGTCTGTAAAAATACTACCTGCAATTATTAAAGAGCTTTTATTTTGCATATAATTACAATCTAATTTAACTCCCATAAAATCAGGTAAAAATAGCTCATCATAAATCAAGTTATTAGTAAAATAATCAAGTAACTTTAAATTCATAATAGAACTAAATGAAGAAAGTTTTACAATATTTGCAAAAATTTTTTCTCCACATATAAATTTAATTTTATTTTTAAAAGAATTTTCAATATCACTTAAAGTATTTATTAAATTTAATCTATATAAAATTGTCTTAATATCATTTATCTCATATCCTTTTAACTGATTAAAAAGTATATTTAATTCATCGTTAAAATCAATCAAAACCCTATTTTCTATAAAATCTAAAATAATAAATCTATTTTCAATGTTTAAAATATCATTTAAAAATATTTTTTTGTTATCAACAATAAGGAAAAACAAATCATTCTCGTTAGCAACTCTTAATAAATTTAAAGTTGAGTTTAATTCTAATTTAGAATTTAATTCATAATTAAAAAATTGCTTCCAATAATATTTCATAGCTTTTTGAGTAGGAATTCTTCCACCGCTTGCGTGAAGTTTTGAAATATAACCATCACTATCAAGTTGTTTAAAATAAACTCTTATAGTGCTTGCAGGAACATTCAAACTATCTTGCAATAACATAGAGCCAATTGGATTTTGCTCGCTTAAATAAGCTTTAATCATTTGCTCTAGTATAAAATCAGTTTTTTTACTCATTATCACTCATACCTTAAAATTGATAAACGAATTATATCACTTGAGTTGTTAACTATCAAGTAACTATTTAGTCTAATACACTCAACTTAATTTAGTAAAATTATTTAACCATATATTTTATACATTATTTCGTATATATTTTATTTTTTAATGTATTAATTTAAGGATATTTTGTATTTTTTATATTTTTTTACAAATATAAACTCCGTTTTAGCGAAGTTTAATTTTTAAAATCGTATAATTTAAAAATGATTGAGACGAACGATATATTTAATTTATTACATAATGCGATAGAGAGTAAAGAAAATGGTAAGAAAATTTCTTTGCAAGCAATGTCGCAGCGTTTAGGATTACCTATGCGAACTTATCAAGACTGGCGTTTAGGTAATTCTAAACCACAAGCAGTAAAAGCTGTATTTACAATGCTTTGTGAATTAGATGATGATGAGTTATTATTTTTAATGTCTCGTATAAGAAAACAATTAAAGGACTAAAAGTGATTACCGAAAAGGAAAGAATAGAACTTGATATGATATTTAATAGTATTAGAACAAGTAAAAAAAATATAATAAAAAGATATTTAAAAAATATCTGCAAAAAACTTTTATATCCTCGTAAAAAGCAATATAATCATCAATTTAATTAATTTTCAAATTCTTTAACCTAAATTAAAGAATTTGAATCATATCTTAGATATTTTAAATTATTTTATTTCAATACTTTCAATAATATCGCCTTGGCGAATACTATCAAGAACCTTTAAGCCATCTTCGTTATTAACTTGACCAAAAATCGTATGAACTCCATCTAAGTGTGGTTGTGCTGAATGACAAACAAAAAATTGAGAGCCACCAGTATCACGACCAGCGTGAGCCATAGATAAAGTCCCTCTTAAATGCTTATGCTCTTGATTTTTACATTCACATTTAATATTCCAACCAGGACCACCTGTGCCTGTGCCTAAAGGACAACCACCTTGAATAACGAAATTAGGAATTACTCTATGAAATTTTAGACCATTATAAAATCCATTTTTTGCTAAATGAACGAAATTTAAAGTAGCTTGCGGGCTATCTTTAAATAAAGTTAATTTCATATCACCTTTATTTGTCTTAATAATAGCTTCATTAATATTTTCTAAATCTGCAAAATTGTCATATACTTTTAACATAATTTTTCCTTATTCTATATTTGTATAAACCGCTTGAACATCATCATCTTCTTCAAGCTTATCTAATAATTTTTCAAGTTCAGTGATTTGCTCTTCACTAAGACTTATTGGATTGTTTGGGACATATTCAAGTCTTCCACTAACAAGCTCTAATTTAAGTTCATCAATTCCTGTGCTAAGCTCTTTAAAGCTATCATAAGCTCCGATAATTCTTACATTTTCTTCTTCATCTTCTAATTCTTCTAAACCAAAATCAATTAGGCTTAATTCTAATTCTTCTAAATCCATATTAGGTTTTTTACATACAAAAACACTTTTTCTTGAAAATAAAAATTCTAAACTACCATTTACAAGTGGAGTAGCTCCATTTTTATTAAAAATAGCTTTTATATTAGCTGCGGTTCTATTGGTATTATCAGTAGCAACTTCAACTATAATTTGCACTCCGTAATTAGCTTTAGCTTCATAATGAAGGCTTTTAATATCGTTTCCATCTTTACCTGCTGCTCTTTTTAATGCCGCGTCAATATTATCTTTTGGCATATTTTGAGCTTTTGCTGTTGCTATTGCTGAACGAAGTTTTGCGTTCATTTCAGGGTCAATTCCACCTTCTTTTGCTGCAACTTCAATAGCTTTTGCTAATTTTGGAAATATCTTACTCATCTTATCCCAACGAGCTTCTTTTGCTGCACGTCTGTATTCAAACGCTCTTCCCATATTCACCTCTTATAATTAAAATTTGGTTAAGATTTTACAAAAACAAGGATAACTAATGATTAGACCTGCTAGAATGAGTGATTATAAAGCTTGCGAGATTTTAGACTTAGCTATGGCTGAGTTTAGTGAAAACTTTTTTAACGAGAAAGACTATCATAAAAAAATAGAAAAATTTTATGAATTTTTTGGCAAGGAAAAAACTAGATTTTGTCTTGATAATTTATTTGTATATGAAAAAGACAATCAAATTATTTCAATTTGTTGTGCTTATGGCGATAGAGAATATAATGATGACGCTTTAAAGCAATATTTAAAAAATACAAACTCAAATTATGAGATTATAAAAGAATGCGATAAAGACGAATTTTATATAGATAGTGTAGCGATAATTCCTAGCTATAGAAAAATGGGGATATTAAAAGAAATGCTTGAATATGCAATTAATATAGCAAAAAATAAAGGTTATAAAAAAATTACACTAATAACCAAATCTTCACAAATATACGAAAGATATGGTTTTAAAGTAATAAATGAGTGTAAAGAATTTGAAAACTATTTTAAAATGCTAAAAGAAATTTGAATATATCAATTTACAAATAGTGCAAAAAACAATAATTATAAAAACCCATCTAATTATATTTATATTAATTTTTAGAAGGCATTTACCACCTAAATAAGCACCTATTATCCCACCTACTCCCATAATAAGACCAAGTTTAATTAAAACATCATAAAAGCACAAAAAGAAACATAAAGAACAAACATTGCTTGTAGTGTTTAATAATTTAGTATTTATTGACGCTTGCTTTAGATTAAATCCTAATAAAGAAGTAAATGCTAATATCCAAAATGAGCCAGTTCCTGGTCCTATAAAACCATCATAAAATCCCAAAATAACACCAAAAATTATTAAAAATAAAGTAGTGCTTAAAATAGCTTTTTTGTTTATATTCCCTAGATTTGGCTTAAAAATAGTATAAATAAATACTAATATTAAAATAACTAAAATAAGTGGCATAATAGCTTCATTAGATATTAAAAGCAAAACATAACTTCCAAGAATTGAAAAAATTGCTGTTATTAAAATTCCAAGTCTTAATTCTTTAAATTTTATTTCTTTTCTTAAACTAAATACAGCAGAAACTGCAGCCATACTAGCTTGTAACTTACTAGTTGCAATAGCTAAAGATGGTGGCACTCCAAGTCCTAAAATCACAGGCAATGTAACAAGTCCGCCACCACCCACAATAGCATCAATAAAACCACCAATAAAAGAAGTTAAAAAACCTATAAAATATTCTAATAAACTAAATTCCATAAAGAAATTATATAATAATTTTAGTTAAATTATACAAGACTAAATAAGTTTATAAAAAGTCTTTTATATAAATAAATTTTATAATTTGTAATAAAAATTATTTTAAATAATATTCATAAGTTAGTTTAAGTAAAGTTATAAAAACAATAACTAAAAATATTTTTTTGATAGAATCACTTTTGTATTTTAAAACAAATTTAGCACCTAAAAATGCTCCAAATATACCACATACTGCCATTTTTAAACCAAGTGAATAATAAATCTTAAAATCTATCATAAATATTATAAGAGAAATCATACCGCTTGCCATACACAAAGCCTTAGCATTAATACTTGCTTGTTTAATATCTTGACCTATTAAACTAATGCTAGCAAATATCCAAAATGAACCTGTAGCAGGCCCTAAAAATCCATCATAAAATCCTATCAATAAGCCAAAAAACGGATAGAATAATTTTTCACTCATTATTTGCTTAGCTTTAATACTACCTAGTTTTGAATTGAAAATAGAATATATAAAAATCAATAAAAGAGTAAATAATATAATGGGTTTTAATGGTTCAGGATTAATTATTAAAAGAACCCTAGCACCTAAAATACCACCTATTATGCTAAAAATCATTCCTATAAATACTTTTTTAAATTCTATATATTTAAAAAGGGTTGAAAACGAACAACACATCGCAAACATTGCTTGAAATTTGTGAGTGCTAATGGCTAATTGTTCTCCTAAACCAAAAGCAATTAGCATAGGTATTATAATAAGCCCTCCACCGCCGCAAATTGCATCAATAAAGCCAGCAAATAATGCCGATATTAAAACTACAATTTCTTGGATAATACTAATTTCTGGCATTTTTAATTAATTCTTGTAAAGAATTTTCATCGTTAGTCTGAGATATTCTATATAAAGCAAAATCGTATTTTAAAGGGTCTTCATTGCAAAAATTTTTTAAAGCCTTACTAAGCTCTAGCATACATTTTTGATCAGCTTGTTTTCTTTTAATAAGTCCTAACATAAGCCCCATTTTATGTGTATGCGTATCAAGTGGCATTAATAAATCAGCAGGGCTAATTTCATTAAACAAACCTAAATCTAAATTATCATTTCTTACCATCCAGCGATAATACATACAATATCTTTTATACGCACTTGTATTATTAACTTTACTAAAAAAGAATTCATACCCATCACTTCTATAATCATTCAATGAATAAATCTCAGCAATTAAAGCTTGAATAACTTCTAATATTTTATTATTTTTGCTTGTTTTATAAATTTTATGACTAAAATCTTTTATACTTGATTTTTCTTTAAATCTTTTTAGACTAATAAAAATTTCTGCTACATCTCTTTCGTTTTGAAATCTATATTTGTGATTTATTTGCCTTATTTCTTCATCACTTTTATTAAGTAAAGTAAAATCAAGTTTTTTTAAAAATTTTACTATAGCACCAGCATTTCCATACGCAAATAAAGCGCATATTAAAGCAATAAATTCTATATCTTTGCTATTAATATTATCATATACTACTT
>NZ_JAHCZE010000034.1:0-18288 GCF_018501205.1 Campylobacter sp. 2018MI01
TATAAAAGCTATTGTGATTAATTTGCTTATTTTAAGTGTATTTATAAACCAAGTGCGAATGAAAGAAAAAGGGCTTGATTTTAACATCAAGCTTTGTTATATCAATATTAAAATTATTTAAAAAATATTCATACAAAAGCGAATAATTAGATTTATCCGTATAAATACAAATAATATTCTCATCATCTTCTATTAGTAAAGTATCATAAAATCTTTGATTATTTAAAGTAAAAATTTTATAAATATTTTTAAAAAATACTAAAAGTATAAAATTACAAACACTCATAAAAATATAAAATATGCTCAAAAAATTATTTAAGTTATATAATTGTTGTTTGCTTTGAATATTAAGGCAGGTTTTATAGATTTTAGCATTTTTTAAATATATTGTTTTTTCTTCTTCATTAAGCTCATCTCTTTGCCTACAACTATGATTAATAAAATAAATAAAATCCTTATGAAAATATATAATATTAGGTTTTTTAAACTTATAATGTAAATATCGCTCATCAAAATATGCAGCAATAATAAATAAATTAATACTAGAAACCAAAAATTACCAATATACATAAAAACACAAAAACAAATAAACAAAGCGCTAGAATGAACTAAGCTAGTAATATAAGCGTTTTTATCTTTTAAAGAAAATAAAGGCGTAAAATTACTAGAAGTTAAATATTCGCTCATAATTTCTCCTTTTTTAAATTTGTTTCACAATCTAAATATTCTATTTTGGTTTTATGAAAAGAGCAGTTTTTATAATAAGCATAATATTCATCAGAAGTCATAGCAAAAATACTATTGAGATTTATGCTATAGCCTGTATTATTGTATATAATATAACTTAGAATATAATCTCTTTCTCTATAGTTTATCGCAAAAACGTTTTTTGTATGTTCGTAAAAACGATATGACATTTTCATTTTATTAGATTTTTTTAAAAGCTTTAATAAATCCTTATTTTTCATAGGGTGATTGCAAAAATCTTTTTCTATAAACAAAATATCCCCAAATTCTCCTGATAAGGCTAAGTAGTTTTTATTATCTAAAATTACATCACTTATAGTTATATTTTTGTGTTTTTCTATGTATTTTTTACCCTTAATTTTACTTGCAAAATAGAGCTCTCCATTTTTATCAACTTCAAAAAAAGAATAAACCCCATAATTTGGCTCTACAGTTTTTGAAACTCTCCTATCAAGCCCTAAATCCCAGCAGTATTTAAGAGTGTCCTTTACTTCTTGGCTTGCGTAAGGCTTAGCATCTACAATTTTTGGCTTTATTTTTATATCTTTGTATCTAAAAAAATCTTGCCAAAAATTATTTAGTGGTGTTTCTTCACACTCTACAACATAATTGCCTTTATAACACTCAGTTGAGTTTTCTTGAATTACTTTTATATGTTCTATTAATTCTTTAGGATAGGTTTTTGAGTTTTCAAGACTAGTGCTAAGCTCTTTTATTCTAGTTTTATAAGAATTTATAATGCAATTATTATCATCTTTACAATCTCTAATGTTTTTTAAAAATTCATCTTGGTCTTGTCTTATTTCTTTTGTAATATAAGGAAAGCTTTTATAAATACTATCTAGCTCTATTTTTAACTTATTTATTTGATATAAATAAATATTTGTAATTAGTAAAATCATTAATATTTTAAACATAACTCTCCTTTATTTTTCATATCATAGCATTATTTAAGAATATTTCTTGGTTTGTAAATGTGTTTAAAAGTTAAAATATGATTTTTAAATTCTTAGAATTTAAAATGGATAATTAAATATTTTTAATACTTTTAATGTGTTTTTATGAATATGAGTAATTATAGTGAAATTAAGCTAGGAAAACCTAGCTTAATTTTTTAATGTAGTTCTTTCCAGATTGCGTTTTTCCAAGCATAAGCTAATATTGCTAATAATGCAAAATAAGCCATTATTTTGTATCCTAAATCTTCGCGTTCAGCTTTTTTACTATCTCCAACACTAGTTAAATAAGCAACAACATCATTTTGAGCTTGTTCGTTAAGTCCAACTCTAGGCATTGCAGTTCCTGGAAGTTGTTTTTGAGTATCGTTTATAAATTTATGTAAATACTCATCTCCTTTAGCACGAATTATTATTGATAAATCAGGTGGCGTTGAACCCATATAATCTTTTAAATCTCCGCCATTTACTTTAGCAATAAAACCATCATATTTAACATCATGACATCTTCCGCAAGCTTCTTCAAAGATAACTTTTTTGTTCTCAAAATTAATTTTTGCAACTTTTTCGCTATCGCTTAATTTACCTGCATTTATTTCATTAGCAATTTTTGCTTTCTTTGCTTCAAGAGCAGCTTTTCCGATACTATTTAAATATCCTACTATATTAGCAACTGATTGAGCATTTTCATCACTTATACTGCCATCATCTTCTAAAAACGCTGTCATCATAGGATGTGGATTTTCATCATTATATTTTTTGTTATTTTTCATAGCAAGTGCAGGATTAAGAGAAATTGCCATTAAGAATTTACTATCATAAATAGCTCCTGCTGTGCTTAAATCAGGATAAATAATACCTTGAGCGCTAATTCCATCATCAGCAGCTACTAATTCATCAAATTCAACTCTATGACAGCTAGCACAATTAGCTTCAAAATCAGCCTTTCCAGCTTCAACATCAGTTTTTAAACTAGCTATTTTATCAACATTAGCCCAAAGTTTTTTAGTATCTTCTAATTTTTTTGTAGCAAAATCAATATCATCTTTTTTACCACTTTCATTAGCTTTTTTTAATTCAACTTCAGCTTGAGCTATATCGCCTGCTTTAAAATCAAAATTAACTTCGCTAGTATGTTCGTGCATTTGTGAATGAGCGTAAGGCTCAACTCCCCAATAAACAATACCTGTGAATACAACTAATATTGCAAATATTTTTAACTCTTTCATTACTTAGCCTTTCTTTCCATAAGAGTAATTACTGGTAAAACTACTATTAATAATGCTAAAAATGTAACAGAAGCAATAGTTGCTATTGTATTATTAATTCCAACAGGAGGTAATTTACCATAAATAGTAAGAACAATCATATCAATTACTAATAGCCAAAACCATACAAAAAATACTCCACGCTTATGTGCAGGCGCTACTACATTTGAGCGGTCTAGGAATGGTAATACAAAGAAAATTACTTGAGCTATACCAAAGCAAGCAAGACCAACTTCATAAGAAAATCCTCTTAAGATTTCATAACTCCATAAGAAATACCATTCAGGATAAATATGTGGTGGAGTTTTAAGTGCATTTGCTGGTTCAAAGTTAATTGGATCCATAGCAAAATCATAGTGAAAGCATACTAGATAAAAATAGAAAATCATAAATAAGCAAACATAAAAAATATCTTTACATAAGAAATCAGGCCAAAATGATATAACTTTCGCTTCTTTTTTCTTGCCAGCTAAATATTTTTCAGCTTCTAAATCAAAATCAATTTCTTCAGCAATTTCGTTATTTACATGTGGAAATCTTAAAGCATAAAAGTGAATCGCAACAAATGCAATAACAACTATTGGTAATAAGCAAACATGTAGCATAAAAAATCTATTTAATGTAGCATCTCCAACAGCGTAATCACCTCTAATCCATTCAACTAATTCAGGTCCTATGAAAGGAATACCACCAAAAAGATTAGTAATAACCATAGCAGCCCAATAGCTCATTTGTCCCCAAGGTAGCATATAACCACTAAATGCTTCAGCAGAGAATAATACGAATAATACCATACCGCTTATCCAAATGATTTCACGACCTTTTTTATAAGAGCCATAATAAATACCTGTTAATAAGTGTATATACATTACTAAAAATACTACCGACGCAGCAACCCCGTGCATATGTCTCCATAGCCAACCATATTCAACTTCTTGCATAATAGTTTTATTTACACTATCAAAAGCAAGTGCAACATCAGGTTTATAATACATTACAAGTAAAAGTCCTGTAATAAATAGTATTGCAAACATAGTAAGTAAAATTACTCCCATTGCCCATAAAAAGTTAATTTTCTTAGGAATCCAGTATTGTGTCATCATAACTTGCATAAATTTTTTGATAGCAAGTCTTTGATCTAGCCAATCAACAATTCCATTTGATTTTTCAAAATGTGCCATGATTAAGCCTTTCCTACATTTTTCATAATTTCTTCATACTCTTTGCCAACTTCTCCTAAAACTAATTTAGTTCCATCAATTGAAAAAGGTGGAATTTCAAGTGGTTTAGGAGGTGGTCCTGACATATTTTTTCCGCTTACATTAAATTTTCCACCATGACAGGCACAAACAAATTCTTTATCAGCTGAATGATATGCTGGAATACAACCTAAATGAGTGCATAGTCCAATTACTACCGTATATCTTGCGTCTCCTGCTATTATATCTGTATTGCTTTGTTCCATATCACTTGATTTTTTTAGAATGAATATTGGTTTTTTTCTCCATTCAACAGTTCTTAGCTCTCCATCAGCTAAAGGCGATAAATCAACGGTTGTAAAACCTGCTGCTTTTACACTAGGAAGTGGATCCCAAGTTTTTTTCATACCCACTAGTGTAAAAACACCACCAACAGCCGCAGCAGCGCCTAATGTAAAGCCCATAAAGCTTCTTCTACTAGCCATACTTATCCTTTCATAAAATTTGAAAATAAATAGCTAGTTTAGTGAAAATTGGGTAAATATTACAAGAGTATATTATTATTAATAGTTTTGGAATATTATTTGCTACGAGATTTTTGCATTTTAATTTAAGGAGAGAAAATGGAATTTTATAAATCTAAACCATTGATTGTAAGTGCCTTAGCCGGTAGAGATTTAAGAAATAAATTAATTAGCTCAAACATAGCTAATATTGATACTCCTTTTTATAAATCAAGAGATATTGATTTTGAAACAGCCTTAAACGAAAATGCAAATAAACTTTACAAAACTACACAAAATGCACAAATTGCAGCTACAAATTTTATGCATTTTGGAAAAGGTATGAGTAATAAACTAGCAGTTACTAATGAAAGGCATTTACAACCATTAGAATTTGAAAATAGCGAAAATGGAACTATTTTTGCTAGAGATGGACATTTGCAAAGAAATGATGCAAATACCGTTGATTTAGATGTAGAAACAAGTGAATTAAGCAAAAACGCAATTATGATTAGTGCGCTTGATTCTGTGCTAAAAAAACAAAGTGAAGTTGTAAGAACTATAATTGAGAGTAGTTCTAAATTAAGTTAAGGGATAATTTATGGCATTTTTAAGCGATTTTGATATTAGTGGATATGGACTAAGCGCTCAAAGATTTAGAATGAATTTAATTAGCTCAAATATAGCTAATGCAAATACTACTAGAACAAATGAAGGTGGTCCTTATAGAAGGCAAGATGTAGTATTTAAAGCCGTTAATTTTGATGATGTTTTAAATGAAGAAATTAATTCTAAAAATAGTTTTTTTGAGTATGAAAATCCTTTAAATGACCCTGTAAATTTTCCTGAAGCAAAGCCTGCTGTTGTGGGTGTAGTAGTAGATAAAGTAGTAAGAGATGATAAGGATTTTATATTAAAATACGAGCCAAATCATCCCGATGCAAATGCTAAAGGATATGTAGCATATCCTAATATAAATCCTGTTGTAGAAATGAGTAATTTAATTGAGGCAACAAGGGCTTATCAAGCAAATGTGGCAGCATTTACAAGTGCTAAAACAATAGCTCAAAGTGCTATTGATTTATTAAGATAGGAATTTAAAATATGAATAATATTAAAATCAATCCAAGTTTGATTCAAAGTATTGAAAATACCAAATCAAATTCTAATAAAGTTGATAATGGTTTTTCATTTGCAGATGCTTTAAAACAAGAATTAGAAGAGCTAAATAAAGAACAAATTGTATCAGATAAAGCTATGGCTGATGTAGCTACTGGAAATGTGAAAGATTTACATCAAGCAGCTATTGCTATTAACAAGGCTGAAACAAGTATGAAATTTATGTTAGAAGTTAGAAATAAAGCTATTAACGCATACAAAGAGATAAGTAGAACTCAAATATAAAAAATGCAAACACCTTACGAGCCTAGTAAAAAGACTTTTATAGTATTGTTTTTTTTGTTGCTCGCTTCTTTTTTTATTATTTTTTCTTTTGTTAGAAGCAAAACTAATGAAAGGAATGTAGGTAGTATTGAAAGAGGTGAGCGAGTAGGTGCTTTAAATGGAGATATTATTAGTGCTGATGGATATACATTAGTAACTAGTAGAAGAATTTATAGAGCTGAAATTGATATTAGAAGTATTAATTTAGATAAATTAGATTATTTTTTAAAATTATTTCAGATTTATGCCTTTATTGATGATAAAGAAATGAAAGATATTAAAGCAAGATTATTAAAAGCTTTAAAGCAAAAAAAGGTTTATAATTTTGTTTTATCAAAAGAAATTGATTCAAAAGCCGCAAGTTATTTACAAGAATTATCTAAAAAACTTTATGTTTCAGGATTTTTTAAATCCTTTAAAAATGCAAATGGAAAAGTAAGCACAAGAAGACTTGAGATAATTGAACATAAAGAAGAAAGAGTTTTTTCTAAAGGAGATATTTTAACCCCAATTCTTGGTTATTCTCAACTAAGTTTAGAAGATGGAATATATTCAAATATTCCAAAAAAAGGTTTGGAAAAATATTATGAGCAGTATTTAAGCCCTAAAAGTGATTATAAAATAACAGGTAGTAAGGATATTGGTGGAAATATAATTATAAATTCTGATAGCTTTTTAAGTGATAGAATTAATGGTAGTAATGTATATTTAAATGTAAATTTAAAGCTTCAAAAAGGGTTAGAAAATATAGCAAGTGTTGCTAGAAAAAATTTTGGTGCTAAGCAAGTAATAATAGGCATTTTAGATAGCAAAGACGCAAGTGTAATTGCACTAGCAACTAGCAAAAGGTATGACCCATATCATAGAAAAAGTGATTTATCGTATTTAAATACCGACGCTGTAGAATTTGAATACGAACCAGGCTCGGTAATTAAACCAATTGCTTTTGCTAATTTATTAAAACTAAATCGTATAACCCCTTTTGAATGGGTAAAGACTTATGGCGGAAGAATGAAGCTTGATAAGTTTTACATAACAGATACACATCCTATGGATAGTATGATTGCTGAAGATATTATAGTTCATTCATCAAATATAGGAATGGTTCAAATTTCTAATAAAGAAAATGTAAAAGAATTAATTAATGGTTATTTGGAATTTAATTTAGGAAATTTAACTGGTATTGACTTGCCTTATGAAAAAGCAGGTTTTATAAAAGATGCTAAAAAAACTTATGAAGTAGAAAAAAACACTATGGCTTATGGATATGGTTTTAGAACCACCTTTATACAACTTTTAGCAGCTTATAATGTATTTAACAATCGTGGAATTTGGATTAGTCCTAAAATTGCTAAATATTATAATGAAGATAAGGAATTAAAAGAAATATATACTAAAACAGAAAAAGAAGTCTTGCCACTTGAAATTGCAAAGCAGATGAATAGGATATTAATAAAAACTGCAAATCAAAAATCTTTAGCAAAATATTGGCCTTTAGGAATTAGCGTAGGTGGTAAAACAGGAACAGCAAGAATTAGCGTTAGTGGAAAATATGAAAGAGAATATAATGCAAATTTCTTCGGTTTTGCAAATGATGAAAACAATAGATACACAATTGGTGTTTTAGTAATGAGTCCTGATAAAGATAAAGAAGGATATTATGCAGCCCAAACAGCTTTACCTGTTGCAGCACTTGCTATTAATCAATTAATAGAAGATGGTTTTTTAAAGCCAAGTTATAATAGAATTGATTAATATTTATTTTATAAAATGCCCCTAAAAACGGATAAATAATGCAAAATATTAAAAATCAAATGATTTCATTTGCTAATGAAATATTAAAAAATTTTAATGGTGCTGTTTTAGGGCTTAGTGGTGGGCTTGATAGTGCTATTGTATTAAGAATATTAAGCGAGTGCGAAAAAAAGCCACATTGTCTTATAATGCCTACTAATATTTCAAATAAAACAAATCTTGATGACGCTATTAATTTAGCAAATAAATATGCTTTAAAATATGAAATTATAAATATTCAAAACATTTTAGATGAATTTATTAAAGCAAGTGGTTCTAATGATAAGGTATTAATAGGAAATTTTGCAGCTAGGATTAGAATGACTTTATTATATGATTATTCAGCTAAGCATAATTTATTAGTAGCAGGGACAAGTAATAAGAGTGAATTAATGTTAGGATATGGCACTATTTGGGGAGATTTAGCCTGTGCTTTTAATATTTTAGGTGATTTTTACAAGAGTGAATTATTTGAGTTTGCTAAATTTTTAGAACTACCTAATAATATAATTAGTAAAAAACCAAGTGCAGACCTTTATGAAGGTCAAGATGATGAGAGCGATATTGGTTTTACTTATACAGAAATTGATAAGTTTTTAAAAAATTATGAAAAAAATATAATTGATAATAATTATATAAAACTATTAGATAGAATAAATAAAAATAAGTTCAAAAGAGAAAATATAAAAATATTTAAAAGGTCATAAATATGAAAGAAATTTCTTGTTTTTTAAATGTAATTACAGAAGATGATAAAGAGTTTTTAATTAAATCATTAGATAATGATATAAATAGTATTAAATTATTAGAAGATAGTTTAAGTGAAATTTATAAAGGTTCTCGTATAGTTTTAACCAATAATCACACAGCAGCACACCATTTAGCTTTAAGTGCGATTGATTTAAAGCGTGGAGATAAGGTAATTTGCTCTGTAAATTCATTTCCAACAATTGCTCAAAGTATTAGATATTTTGATGCTGAACCTATTTTTGTAGATGTTGAGCTTGATAGTTTTAATATTGATATAAAGAGTTTAGAAGAAGCACTAATTAAACATAATCACAAGAAATTAAGAGCAGTTTTTGTAAATCATACCGCAGGACTTGCAGCAAAACTTGATGAAATTAGAGCTTTATGTGAAAAATACAATGTATCTGTAATAAATGATTGTGGTTTTGCACTTGGTATGGAGTATAAAGGCGAATTAGTAGGAACTAAGGATTTAATATCTTCTTTTGGGTTTAATGCGATGAGAAAAGACCCTGTGTTTGCAGGCGGATTTTTAGTAATTAATGATGAAAAAGTTTATGAAAGAGCAAAATTATTAAACTCAAATGGAATTTCATCAAATGCTTGGGGAGATGATGGTAATCTTGGATATTTTTATGATGTAACAGATATTGGACATGAGTATGAAATCACTAAAGTATGTGCGTCTTTAGCTTTATCTAAAGTAAAAAATTATAAATATTACTTAAAAAGAAGAAGAGAAATAGCAAATATTTATAATGAAGAGTTAAAAGGTTTAAAACATATTAAATTGCCTACAACAACCCCAGAACACACATTTTTAAGATATATAATAAAGGTTGATAAAAATAGAGATAATTTTGCTAAAAAACTAAAAGAAATGGGGATAAATACAGGAATTCATTTCATACCTTTAAATTTCTTAAGCTACTATAAACAAAAATATAATCTAAAAATCAATGATTTTCCAAATGCTTTAGCAAACTATGCTCAGATTTTATCAATACCAATTCATATAAATCTTAGCGATGAAGATGTAAAAAGAGTTTGTGATGCTATAAAAACTCTTGATTCAAGCTGGATTTAATGGGTTTTATTGATAGATATTTTTTTAATCCTAATTTATGGCAAAAGATTTTAATTTTCACTCTTTTGCCGTTTTCTTATATATACTCTTTTATTGCTAGTAAAAACTTTAAATCTACAAAGAAAAATGATTTTAAAATTCCAATAATTAGCGTAGGAAATATCAGCGTAGGCGGTAATGGTAAAACCCCATTTTGCAAGGCTTTAAGCGATATGCTTTATCCTATTTATAAAGATGATATTTTTATTATTCTTCGTGGTTATAAACGCAAAAGCAAAGGTTTGCTTGTAGTAAAATTGCATAATCAAATTCTAAGCGATTATTTAAACGCAGGTGATGAAGCATTAGAACACGCTTTATTTACAAAAGCAAATGTAATAGTTAGTGAAGATAGAATTAAAGGCATTCAAAAAGCACTAGATTTAGGTGCAAAATGTGTTATTTTAGATGACGCTTTTTCTAAGACAAATATAAAAAAATTTGATATTTTATTAAACTCAAATATAAAATATAAATATAATTTTACCCTTCCAAGTGGAGCTTATAGACTTCCTAAAAGTTATGAAAAATTTGCAGATTTTAATGCTTATCAAGATTTACATTTTAAAAGGACTTCTTTTATTAAATATATTAAAGAAGATATGATTTTAATATCAGCTATTGCAAAGCCTTTTAGATTATTGCAATATAAAGATTTAGTAAAAGCTTATTATTTTTATAACGACCATTCAAGCTTTAATAAAGAAGAGCTAATAAATCTTATGCAAAAGCACAATGCAAAATATATTTTGCTAACTAAAAAAGATTATGTAAAAATAAAAGATTTTAATTTAGAAACTATATTAATTGATGAAGAATTAATAATTTTTGATGAGTTAAAAACAGCTATATTTAATTATTTAAAGGAATTTAATGTATCTTATAAAGACAACCAGCAATGATTTAGAATTGCTTAAAAAAATTGCAAATAAAATAATTAAAAAAGAGCTTAGCAAGTGTATTCATATTGCTAAAATTACAAGTATTTATAAATGGGACGGAAAAATTATTAATGATGATGAGTTTAGTTTAGAAATAAAATCAAAAAATATAAAAAAGGTTTATAAAATAATCAAAAAACACCATAATTACGAATGTTTTGAGTTTGTGTATTATAAATTTAAAGCAAAAGATAAGTATTTAGAATTTTTAAAGGAGAAATAATGATATTTTATTCAAGTAGAGATGAAAACATTACAAGTGATTTTGCAAATGCACTTAAAAATCCACTCTCAAGCGATGGGGGATTGTTTTGCCCTAGTAAATTGCAAGTATTTAATAAAGATGAATTAAAAGGTTTGGGTTATAAAGAATTTGCTAAAAAGATTTTTTCAAGTTTGAGTGATGATTTGAGTAATTTTGAAAAGAGTTTAGATGAATATTTAGATTTTGATACTAAAGAGCCTTTTGTTATCAAAAAACTTGATAGTAAAACTGATATATGTGAATTATTTCACGGAAAAACTAGAGCTTTTAAGGACTTAGCATTAGCACCACTTGCAAGACTTATGGATAATGATAAGCATTTAATTATCTGTGCTACTAGCGGAGATACAGGCCCAGCAACTCTTAGTGCATTTAGTAAAAACAAAAGCTCAAAAGTAGTTTGTATTTTCCCAAAAGGAAAAACAAGTGCTGTTCAAGAGCGTCAAATGGCTAATGTAGATTATGGTAATTCTTTAGTTTTAGCAATTGATGGTAATTTTGATGATGCTCAAAGCACATTAAAAAATCTATTAAATGATAAGGAATTTAAAGAAATTGTAAAAAATCAAGGCTTAAATCTAAGTGCTGCAAATTCACTTAATTTTGGAAGAATTACTTATCAATTGCTATATCATTATTATCTTAGTCTTCAATACAAAAACCCAATAAATGTGATAATTCCTAGTGGGAATTTCGGTAATGCACTTGCTTGTTTTTATGCTAAGCAAATGGGTGCAAATATAGATAAAATCAAAATCGTAAGCAATGAAAATACAATTCTTTATGATTTCTTTACTACAGGTGAATATGATTTAAGAAATCGTGAGTTTAAATGCACTTATTCTCCTGCTATGGATATTTTAAAATCATCAAATCTTGAACGCTTAATGTATTATTTCTTCGGAGCTAGTAGAACTAAACAATTATATTTAAGTCTTGAAAGTGATAAATATTTTAAAATTACTAAAGATGAACTTGCTAGATTAAAAGAACATTTTATAGCTTATAAATGCAGTGATACCGAAACTTTAGAAAATATTAAAGCTTATAAAAATTATTTATTAGACCCACATACAGCAACAGCGATTAATGCTCTTGATGATAGTTTTAATGTGATTTGTTCTACTGCTGAATGGACTAAATTTACCCCTAGTATTCAAAAAGCTTTAGGCATATTTAAAGATGAATTAAGTGGCATTAAAGATTTGGCTAAAAAGTATAATTATAAGCTTAATGATAGTCTTTTAAATGCTTTAAATTCAACTAATTATTATGCAAAAGATATAAAAGTAGATGAGATTAAAAAAACAATAATAGAATGGATAAAACAATGATTATAATTCCTGCTAGACTTAAATCAAGTCGTTTTAGTGAAAAGATTTTAGTGCCAATCAAAGGCATTCCTATGTGTATTTACACAGCTTTAAATGCTAGTAAGGCTGATAGGGTTGTGATTGCTACTGATAGTTCTAAGGTATTAGAATTGGCAAAAGAATATAATTTAACAGCTATTTTAACAAAACAAACTCACGAAAGTGGGACTGAAAGATTAGCTGAATGCGTTGATATTTTAGGTCTTAATGATGATGAACTAATTATAAATCTTCAAGCAGATGAGCCTTTATTTGAGCTTAGCAATTTAATTAAGTTTAAAGAATTTTGCAATGAATTTAAGAATGAATTTTTTATGGCGAGTTGCTATACTATAAAAGATACTCCAAGTGATGAAAATATGGTAAAAGTAGTCCTTGATACTAAGCAAAATGCTATATATTTTTCAAGAGCACCAATTCCTTATGATAGAGATAAAAAGGGTGTAAAATACAATCATCATTTAGGCATATACGCTTATACAGCTAAGTCTTTAAAAGAATTTATAACTCTTAAATCAAGCTTAGAACATATTGAAAAATTGGAGCAATTAAGAGCTATTGAAAATGGCAAAATCATTAAAATGTGTGAGATTAATACAAAGTCTTTTGGTATTGATACAAAGGCTGATTACGAAAGATTATTGCAGGTTTTAGAAAATGACAAATGAGCTAATTTTAGCCATTATTAGTATTGTATTTTTTATAGTTTGCATTATTTTTTATATTCGTTATATAAATATTTTTAAGAGTGAAAGCTCGCTTAAAAACGAGTTTTTATCTCTTGCTAAAGATAAAGAATATTTGAGTGTTTTGAGTGAGAATTTAAAACAAGAATTAAATAATTATAAAAATAATTTAGTGCAAATTGAAAATGAAAGAAATAATTTAAATATTCAAAACTCGGCTTTAAGCGAAAAAATAAATAATCTTGAAAATGATTATAAAGAATTAAAAAACGAGAATAATTTTATAAATGCTGAAATAGCAAACAAGCGTAATCAAAATGAAATTCTAAATACAGAACTTTCAAGGCTAAATGAAGAGCTTAAAAATACTAAAGAGCAATTTGAAAAAGAGTGCGAAAACTTAAAAAATACAAAAGATATTTTAGATAATTTATCTTCTAAATACCATTTAGAAAATGCTAAAAACGAAGCTTTAAACGAAAAAGTAAAATTGTATGAAAACAATTTAAAATCTTTAGAAGAAAAATATGAAAATACTTTAAAAACCTTAGAGAATAACCTAAAAGAGCAAAATGAAAAAAGCTCAAAATTAATTTATGAAGAAAACACAAAAGTATTATTAAATAATTCAAATGAGCTTTTAAACAAGATTTTTAGCCCTTTAAAAGAGCAAATTAGCGAATATGAAAAAGCTTTATTAAAGCAAAATACAAGCATAGAAAACAATATAAAAACAATGTTTGAAACAAGTCAGAATTTGGGCAAAAAGGCTGATGAATTTGCTAATATTTTAAAAGGTGATAAAAAGGCTCGTGGGGATTTTGGCGAGATTATGCTTAAGCAGTGTTTATTATCTAGTGGGCTTATTGAAAACGAGCATTTTTTTATGCAAGAAAGCTTTAAAGATAGTGATAATAATACAAAAAGACCAGATGCGATTGTGTATTTTGAACCTAACAAATGCGTTATTATTGATTCTAAGTTCTCTTTACCAAGTAGTGATAATTTAGAAGTTTATAAAGATGAAATTGCAAATAATTTAAATGCTAGGATAAATGAACTTGCGAAAAAAGATTATGAATTAGCAGTTGATTTTGCAAATGAATATGTGATTTTATTTGTGCCTTATCAAAATATTTTAGATTTAGCCTTAGAAAGTGATTCGCAGATTTTTAAAAAAGCCGAAGCTAAAAAGATATTTTTAGTAAGTCCTACTACGCTTTTTATGGGACTTAAAATGATTTATTTTGGCTGGAAAAACTATGAAGTAAATCAAAATGCTTTAAAGGTCTTTAATGAATTTGGTAAATTTTATGATAAATACGCTAGTTTCTATGAAGATTATGAAAAATTAAAAAAACAATGCGAAAATGGTTTTTTAAAAATTGATACTCATTTATATGGTAAAGGTAGTATTAGTTCTCGTTTAGAAAATCTAAAAGCCTTAGGTATTAAAAACAAAAAAGAATTAAGCGAATTAGCAAAAGATTTAAAAGATAGTGAAATTACTAGATTGATTGATGAAAAATAATTAAAGTATTAATTATTTTTAAAAGTTTTATAGATTAAATAATAAATTATAAATCCTTTTAAAAGTTCTATTTTAAGGGGATTTTTTTAAAATTTTTGAATTGTTTTTTTAAAAAAATTTGTTATTATTTATAAGCATACATTTAGGAGAGAAAATGATTTTTTTAATACCATTAATTATATTTATAGGAATACTTTTTGGGATTGATTACATATATTTTCAAGATGATGATAATAATGTAAAACAAGAAAAAGTTATAAAAAAACAAGAAGTAAGCAATGTAGATGAATATATCAAAAAGTATACAAAATGATAAAACAAGCTTTAATTGATACTTTTGCCGTTGCTGTTGCTTATATAGTAATTGGTATTGCATTTGGCATTCTTGCTTATTCAAATTCTTTTAGTTTTTTTGAAGTTTTTGTGGCTGCTGTTTTTGTTTTTTCTGCGTCATTGCAATTTTTATTATTATCTTTACTTAGCTCTGGTGCTAGTTTAGTAGAGATTTTAATAGCTTCAAGTTTGCTAAATCTTAGACATTTTTTCTATGTTTTAGGAGCTTTAAAATATTTTAGAGATTTAGGCTTTATAAAATACTATGCGATTTTTACTTTAACTGATGAGAGTTTTGCCTTACTTAGTGCAAAAGATTATGATAAAAAAACTGCCGTATTAATTCTAACTTTTAATCATTTTTATTGGATTTTTGGTTGTATTGTAGGGTATTTTATAGCAAGTTTTGCTAAGGCTGATTATAGTGCTTTAGGATTTTCTTTAAATGCTTTATTTATAGTTTTAGCTTACGAACTTTACATAAAACATAAAGAAAATAAAGTATTTTTCATAGCTTTAACTCTTGGGCTTATAGGTTTATTTTTCATAGATAAACAATATATGATGTTAAGTTGTATTTTTTCAGGAATTTTTATATTGATTTTAGGAAAGAAATTATGTCTTATACGATGAGTGCTTTATTAATTGCTGGTTTTAGTGCTGTTGTTTTAAAGGCTTTAGCTTATATATTTTTTGGGACAAAAAAACCAAATGAGCTTTTAATGTATCTTGAAAAACATATGCCGCTTTTAATTATGGTTATTTTAGTTTGCTTTTTATATAAAGGCTTAGATTATGAAAACCCACCTTATGCAAGTGATTATTTGGTGGCTGGGCTTGTTGCCTTAATCTCTCATATAATGTTTAAAAAAGGTTTTATTAGCATTATTTTAGCAACTTGTGTTTTTTATGTTTTACATGAAATTATTTTTTAGGAATTTACATTGAGATATAGTGTTTTATTACTTAGTTTATTGTTTTTGAGTGCTTGTGGTGGTGGCGGTGCTGCTGCTAGTGTAGAGCCAAATAGTTTAAATAATCAAAGCACAATTAATAAAGATTATACAAATTATTTGCCTACTGCTAATTTTAATTTAGAAGATAGTTTATATAATAGTAGTTATTTAAAATTCACACCGCAAAATTCTTCATCAAGCTATGTTACAAATATAGGCTTTAGCTCTAATTGGAATCAAGGTTTTTTAGGAACAGGAATAATCTTAGCTATCCTAGATACAGGGACAAGTGATTTAAGTAAATTAGCTTTTAATAATCATTATGAATATAAGGAAGTAGATAGAGCGCATTGGAAATCACTAGATTATAGATTAAAAAATACTAATTTTACTACTAAAACTTACAAAAGCTCTGTTTTGATTAATGAAAAAACAAACGCAAAAGCAACTCATGGAATGCTAGTAATGAATACAGCAAATCATTTAGCAAAGGATATAAGATTTGCTAATGTGCCTTTACCTTTACTTGATGCATATAAAAATAAGTTAAGTTCAGGAGATGATATAAATCTTGCCGCTACAATTGATTATTTATCAAATAACGGAGTAAGGTTTTTTAATCGTTCTTTTGCAGAAATAGGCGAAATTAATAAAAGCGAAGAATTAGTTGGGAATTTTTATCCAGCAATTATGCAAAATAATGCTCTTATAGTTAGTTCAGCGGGAAATGAGGAAACAACAGGAGATTTTTCAGCTCATGCTTTACCTATTAATAGCCCACTTAGAAAAGGTTGGATAATTGCACTTGGTTATTATGATAAAAACCCAAATAAAGATTACAAAGATATTTATTATATTATGGATAATGGGGTTAAAAAATATGTATATTCTGCAGGAAATACTTGCAAAAAATATGGTTGGGATGATTGTATAGCAGCTCCTTTTGTAATAAATGGCAATCCAGGAACTAGCTTTAGTGCCCCAGCTATTTTAACTCTTGGTGCTTTAATTTATGAAAAATATCCTTGGATGAGCAATGATAATATTAAAGAGAGTATTTTTACAACGGCTTATAAGGTTTATGGAGCAAGTGAAAGCGATATTAAAGCTCATTTTGGAGAAGGCATTATAAATCCAGCAAAAGCAATGAATGGAGTTGCAAGTTTAAGGCATGATTTTAATGCCAATGTAGATATAGATAATTTATATGTATTCTCAAATGATATTAGTGGTAATGCAGGGCTTATTAAAGATGGGATTGGAACTCTTGCTTTAAGTGGAGCAAACACTTTTACAGGAGATATAAGTATTAAAAAAGGTGTTTTGTGGCTTAGTAATTCAAATAAAGCTAGTATCACTAATAATTCTATATTAAGAATGAGTAATGCTAGTGCTGCAAATTTAACTAATAATGGAATTTTAGTTAATGAAGGAATGGAAGTTAATAACCTAAAATTAGCTGATACAAGCGTAGTTTATACAAATATAGGCGAAAAATTTAATGTAATTAATAAAGCTATACTTAATGGGGATTTAAATGTAGTTGGGGTTAAATACGGCTATACCTTAAATAAAGAAAGAGAAAATATCTTAACAGCAGGAAGTATTGAAGGTGAGTTTAAAAATATAAAACCAAATTCTACATTTTTGAAATTAAGCGAACCAATATATGATAAAAATAATTTAAGTATTAAGGTAGATAAAATTGATGATTTAAATACTTTACCTGAATTAAATGCTTATGCTAAGAAAAATTACACAAGTTTATTTTCAAAATTTGATAGATTACTTTATGAAACAAAAAAGCCTGATTTACCATTGGATAAGGCAAATTATAAAGAAGTGAATTTAAATGGTAATTTAAGCGAAAGCGAGTTTTTAAAATACAATATGATTGCAAATGCGATAATAAATACAACAAAAGATGAATTAGCATCTACTACGAAATTATTATTTGCAGAAGATATTTATACAAACTCAATTTTAAATATCGCAAGGATAAAATCACTAAATAAAATAAGTTTTGATAATTTCGGAGTAAGTTATAATTACAATAAAATTAGTGATTTAAAAGAAAGTTCAAGTGAATATAAAATAGCTAATAATTTTGATAATTTAGGTCTTGCTTTTGTTTATAATGACGCTAGGATTTATAATGATAATTTTAAAAACAATTCAAGAACTTTAGGCTTTTTAGCAGGTTATAAAATAGATTTAGATGATTATTATTCTAAGAATTTGATTTCGTATTTTGATATTAAAAATAATGCAAATAGATTTGATTTAAGCTCAAAATTTAAAAATAAAGCCTTTTTAATCTCAAGTGAATTAGGGTTAAACAATAATATTAGTCCTTATTTTAGGTTAAATTATTTAAAGTATTTTCAAGATAGCTTTAATGAAAATAGCAATCTATT
>NZ_JAHCZE010000035.1:0-16940 GCF_018501205.1 Campylobacter sp. 2018MI01
TTTAAAAGCAATTATGAAAAAGACTTGCAAGGATATTGTGTAAAAGAAAATAAGATTTTAAGTAAAGACGAGCTTTTAAGAATAGCTACTAATGATTTTTTAGGTAAAACTATAGTTTATTATAAAAATATAGCTAATAAGTATGAAAAAGACAGGATTTATTTTTATATCCTTGATGAGGTTAAGGAATTTAATGATTTAAAATTATTTGATTTAGAAAAATTAAAACAACACAAAATAAACACTAAAAACTATTTAGCAAACTTACCAAAACTATTAAAAAAACCATTATTTTTATCTACTCCTTATAGTTTTGATATTGTATTTTTTAATGAAGGATTTAAGATAAATAATGGATATTTAGAGTTTTTATATACCAGAACAGATAGTGCTAACATAACTCATCAATTAAAATCTAGCATAGAAATAGACAATTGTGGCAATACCAATAGAGCTATTGATGAAGAGCCTTGTTTTGATTTTTTTGGCTGCAAATATAGATATAATTTATAAAATTATAAGAATTTTAATTAGGATTTTAAAAACTAAAATTTTTAATTAAATTCTTGCCGAAATATCATATTTTGTCATTAAAACTCATAAAATTTCTTTTAATTATATTACTTAACAATAATTATTGAACTATCATTATATATTTAATCAACATATTAGCATTGATATAATTTGTTACAAGTATAAAAAATATAAAAATAATATTTATAAATTCTAAGAAATTTGTATTTGATTATAGGATAGAAATAAATTTGTTAAAATATATTTATTTTAAGTCTTGTTTAAGATAGGGGGGGGGTAAAATACTGCCTTAATTTTATTTAAGGAGTTTTAATGAAAATTTTACCTGATGAAAAAATCATCTATAAAAAACGTGGAAGTTTTAAAGCTTTTTTTGACTGTTATGTCTATTCTAGAAAATATAAAGAAGTTGATAGTGCTTGGATATCTTGGTTTACACGCTTATGTTTATTGTTTTTAGTTTTTGCTATGTGGATGGTTTATGGTTTTTATGGTATTAAAACAGATATAGACTTAGAATTGATAAAAATTTTATTATGTATTGAATTAAATATTTTCTTAATTCCTTTATGGATACAAGTATTTAAATATATAAGCCGTTGCAATAGTCAATTTGACATAATAACTAGAGTATTAGGAAGCAGTATGGTTACAGGTATTGCTATAACCTTAACATTTGCTGTATTTAAAAACATAACTTTATCTCAAACTCACTTATTGTTAGGTATGCTTTGTGCAACATTAATTGTTGTTCTATCTATGTTGTATTGGTTATGTAAAGTAAAATCATCTTTAATAATCATAACAAATAAAAGAATGTTAATAAAAACAGGCATTATTTTTCAAGATTCAACCATTACAGATCTTAAAAGAATTGCAACTATTGACGTAAAACAAAGTGTTATTGGAAGTATTTTTAGATGTGGCGCTTTAGCCTTTCATGGTTACGGAATAGGTGGTTTTTGCTTGCCCTTTATGTCAAGTCCTACTGCATTACGTGATGAAATTTTAAAAGCTCAAAATGGTATAAATAATGATGAGCAAAAAATATACGATGAAGCGCTAGATGAATATTAAAAATAATTGTTAGTTTATATTATGTTACAGCATTATTTATTATTGCTTGTTCTGATAATAAAGCGAAAGAAAATAATGCTAATAATGAAATAAATAATAAGATCATTGAAGTCAATAAAATTAATCAATATATATTCAAGGTTAGCATTTAAGATAAGACTGAAGAAAATTTTTTGACTAAACATTACGAAACAACAAGATATTTAATTATGACAGCTAAAGATGATATAGAAATTACAAAAATTACAGCAAATCGTGGTGCTTGTGAGGTTCAAAATATGAATTACGGCTCATATATTGGTAATAATGTTATATCAGTAGAAATTCTGGCTAAAACATATTATAAAAATTATTAGATATTTACCCTAATTTTGTGCTTATCTAGGTGATTGTAAGGCATTAATAAAATGGCTGGAGTTGAGTGGAGATGATAAATATTTTTATAATATTTGGTTTAATATACTAGAAAAAGGAAATCAAAAATATATTAGATCTTGTAAAAAAGCTAAGGAACAAGCTCAAGGAAACTACTATTATGATTATAAGTTACCTATGAAATTCGGTAAAACTGCAAAATTTTCTATAAGCAAATGTTCTGAAGTTTTAGAAATTACAATATTTACAAACAAAGGTGATTTTACATATATATTTTAGAATACTTTTAATATTATTTCAAATTCTAAGATTTATCTAGAATTTGAAATATTTACTTGCAATTTAAAATATATCTTAATTTATAATCTTCAAAATGTTTTGGATAAGGGACACTTACTTTAAAGCTTTTTGATGCGTTTTCATTGATAATCCCTTCTATTTTAAAATCGTGAGAGTAAAAATTGCGAATTTTATTAAGTTTTAATGGGTCAAAGCCTTTGCTTAAATCAAATATACTTCCATCTACTTTTTTGATACCAAGGTTTATTATTCCTATATTTAATTCACAGGTTTTTACAGGGACTTTTCCATTATTATATATTTGGCCACTAATTACTACTTCATTTGCTGATTTATAGTCTTTTTGATTTCTTAATTCTACACTTTTTAAAAAGCTATCTATGGTAAGAAGAGTTGAATATCCAAAAATCAATACAAAAATTATGAGTGTAAAAGAAAAGGTATAAAGCTTATTTTTTTCTTTAAAAAAATAAATAATTAAAAATTGTGAAAATATATAAACTACAAAAGCTGCAAATATTACAAAGATATGAAATTGCGATAAATACATAAATATCTCCTAAAAACAAGTAATTAAAGTATCAATTGTATATTTTTTAACATTACTAGGTATTAATAAATAAGATTTTTCGTATGAATTTTTTGGAATATCTTTTAAAATAATTTCTGTTGTTTTTAATGGTTTTAAGGTATTTTTGATTAGTTCTAAGTTATTTTTGCTGATTTTTTTTATATTGAATTTAATTTTGCATATTTTAAAATCTCTTTGAGATTTGTTATGTAATTTAAAATCTAAATATATATTATCGCTGAAAATTAATTTATCATTTTTGATTATTTCAAGTTCTGCTGGACGATATGTAGCATTTATATAGTTTTCTCCAATAAAAAACAATACAAATTCTAAAACAATACCTACTATGATTAAAAATATTGAGAAAGTTGGAAATTTTCTTAAAAAAATCGCAAGAATTAAAATTACTATGAAAAATAAAAAACAAAGCCCAAGAAGAATTAAATCTTGGGCATAGAAATTCGCTAGATAAAAATGAATAGTATCTAATAATTTTTGCATTAATTATTAAGGCTGGTTGTCTTTTTTGTGCTTGCATTATCTAGCCAAATATTAGGCACAGCTCCGCCAGGTGTTAAGAAAATCTTAGCATCATTATTAACCTTTAAAGCTTCGTTAAATTCTTTTTGGGTTTCAATTTGCTTTAATTCTAATAATTCTTTACTTATACTTTTTGCGATTTCTCTATTTGCATAAGCTTGTGCATCTGCTTCTATTTTTTGTGCATCTGCTTTACCTTGTGCTTCAATAATCGCAGCTTTTGCTATACCTTCTGCAAGTGCAGCTTTTTTAAGTGCTTCTTGATTTGCACGCTCAACTTCATATTTTGTTCTTTCTGCTTCTTGTTTAGCTATTTGAACTTTTTCAATTTGTTCTTTAACATTCGTTGGCAGTATTATTCCACGAAGTTTTACACTCTCAAGTAATACAGGTTTATTATCTTGAGCGTCTATGCTTTTTCTTGATTCAAGTTCAATTGAAGCAGCGATTTCATTACGCTTTATAGGTAATTCTTCAGCTGTATATTTTCCAACCACACTTCTTACAACTTCTAAAATAACAGGGTCTATAATTTTATTTTCCCAATCAAGCCCCCATTGAGCTATAGTTTGAGGTGCATTGCTTGCATCTAAGCGATATTGCACTGTTATATCTACTGATACAGGCAAGTTTCTAGCATCAACAACCGTGATTGATTCTTTATTGATTATGCTTTCTCTACCATAAGTTCTTTCACTCGCACCTTCAACGCTAGCATAATTTATTTGTCTTACTTTAGTATCTACAATTAAAACTTTTTGAAAATACGGGATTATAAAGTGAAAACCAGGTTGAAGAGCTATCGGATCATACTTACCAGTAGTTGATCTAATACCTACTTGTCCTGAATTTACAACTACAAATGGCTTAGCTATTACTACTATTAAAAATATAACAACAGCTGCAATTATTACTCCGTTAAATTTACCAAAACCTTTAAAATTAAAATCAATATTAAAATCTGTTTTTTTATTGTCATTTTTTTTGTTTTTATTGAAATAATCATTCAAATCTGCTGGCATTTATACTCCTTGTTAATTGATAAAGAAAGCATTTTACATTGTATAAGTTTATAATTAGAAAAAGATTTTATAAAAGATAGTCTTATTGTTAATAAAATTAAAAGTTAAAATCAAATTCTTATTTTAGATTCTATATATTATAAAGTTTAGAGCGATAATTCGCTCTAAAAAATTAAATATAAGTTAGCCAAGAAGCGTATTTTTCATTTCTTCCATATACTATATCAAAGAAAGCATCTTGGATTTTTTTAGTAATTTCTCCACGAGCCCCATTTCCTATTACTCTATGATCTAGTGAATTAATAGGAGTAATTTCAGCTGCTGTTCCTGTAAAGAATGCTTCATCACAAACATAAACTTCATCTCTACTAATTCTTCTTCTTTCTACACTAATACCTAAATCTTTTGCAATTTTTAAAACAGAATCTTGAGTGATTGATTTTAGAGCATAATCATTTGGTGGAGTGATTAATACGCCATTTTTAACCATGAAAAAGCACTCGCCTGTGCCTTCTGCTATAAATCCTTCTTCATCACACATTAAAGCTTCTTCAAAACCTGAATTAATAGCTTCATATTTAGCCATCATTGAGTTTAGATAGTTTGCACTTGCTTTTGCTTTATTGAAATTTGCTTTTGTGCTATTTCTCATTAATGATGAACAACATACTTTAATACCTTTATTAAGTCCATCTTCTCCTAAATAAGCACCCCATTCCCAAGCTGCAATACCTACTCTAACAGGAGCTTTTGCATGATAAATTCCCATAATACCATCGCCTAAGAAAATTAAAGGGCGAATATATGTATTTGAATTAAAATTATTGCGTCTTAATAATTCAATTTGAGCATCTTCTAATTCTTTTTGCGAAAATGGTGGAGTAATTGCAGTGATTTTTGCACTTTCTAATAATCTTTTAGTGTGATCTTGCAATCTAAAAATAGCCATACCATTTTCTGTTTTATACGCTCTTGTTCCTTCAAATACTGCGTTAGCATAATGTAATGAGTGAGTTAAAAAATGAACTTTTGCATCAGCAAAGTTAATAATTTGTCCATCCATCCAGATGTAATCAGCTTTAATTGCCATACTTTTTCCTTTAAATTAAATTTTGCGAAGTTTAACAGATTTTTCATAATAAGTATTTATTTTTTTTACCTAGAATTAAAAATTAATAAGGAGAAAAAATGGTAACAGATAAAAATTATTATTTAAATAGAAGAAATTTTTTAAAATTAGGTGCAGGAACTATAGTTTCAAGCCAAGCAATAGCTGAAGAATTAGCAAAAACTAATCTTGATTTAGTTCCAAGTGATAGTGAATATGCTTATAATTATGTTAATTTTTATGAGTTTAGCACGAATAAAAGCGAATGTGTAAGATTAGCTAGCAAATCAAGCTTAAATGATAAAGCTATTTCAATTGAGATAGGTGGTTTGTGTGAAAACCCAATGACCTTAACTGATTTATCGGCTTTTAAAATTGTTGAAAGGGTTTATAAATTACGCTGCGTAGAAGCTTGGAGTATGAATTTACCTTGGCAAGGATTTGAATTAAGAGAATTGATTAATCTTGCAAAGCCAACAAATGAAGCAAAATTTGTTAAATTTACAAGTTTATATGACCCTGATATTTTTCCTGACCAAAGATTTAATGGAGTATTGGATTATCCTTATGTAGAAGGATTAAGATTAGATGAAGCAATGCACCCGCTAACATTACTTGCAACAGGACTTTATAAAGAAAAATTAAAAGCTCAAAATGGAGCTCCAATTCGCTTGGTTGTTCCTTGGAAATATGGTTTTAAATATATTAAATCAATTGCTAAAATTGAATTTACTAAAGAGCAACCTGTTAGCTCTTGGGAAAAATACAATCCGAATGAATACGGCTTTTATGCAAATGTTAATCCAAATGTCCCTCATCCTAGATGGTCTCAAGCATCGCATAGGGTTTTAGGTAGCTTTTTTAAAGAAGATACTCAATTATTTAATGGTTATGAAGAAGAAGTTGGATATTTATATAAAGATTTAGATTTAAGAAAGAATTTTTAATGATTATTGCAATTAAAATTCTTTTAGTTTTAGCGTCTTTTGGGTATTTTATATCATCTGTTTTATTAGGATATGATTATGTAAAAGATATTTATAAAGCAAGTGGGCAACTTGCTTTAATATCTTTATTTTTAAGTATTGCTTTACCTAATAAATTCTTAGTTTTTATAAAGTTTTTTGGTAAATTAGCTGGATTTTTTGCAATATTGCATTTTTTAAATTTTGTTATAGTAGATAATCAATTTAATATAAAAATATTATTTACAAATACTATTGCAATAAGAAATCTTTTAGGATTAATTGCATTTATTTTTATGATTTTAATGTTTTATAAAAAGTATTTAAATTATTCTAATTTTGTGTTTTTACTAGCGGCATTTCATTATTCTTTAAGTGTGAAAATTCCTGAAACATTGCATTATTTAGTTATATTAGTGGCATTTTTATTTTTATTTAGGAGTAAAAATGATATTCGGAAAGATTGATTATATTAATTTATTACCACTGCATTTTTATTTAAAAAGCTCAAAATTACCAAGCTATATAAAAAAAAGCATAGAGTATAAAAAAGATGTTCCTGCAAAATTAAATAAAGCATTGAAAGAAAAAAGATTAGATTGCGCAATTATTTCTAGTATTGAAAGTAAAAGGTCAAAATATAAGAATTTAAATATAGGAATTTGCGCTAACAAAAAGGTATTAAGTGTATTAGTTGAAAAGAACTCAAATGCACAAAATGATAAAGAATCAGCCACTTCAAATGCTTTAGCTAAGGTTTTAAAATTAAATGGTAAAGTAATTATTGGAGATAAGGCACTAAAAGAATATGTAAATAATAAAGAAAAATACATTGATATGTGTGAAAAATGGTATGAATTAACTAAATTGCCTTTTATGTTTGCAAGGTTTTCAAGTATTAAAAATCATAATAGTGCAAAAAGAATTTTAAAACCTTTTATAAGAAAAAATCTAACTGCAAATCAAAGAATAAAAATACCTAATTATATTTTAGATTATTATTCAAATACAAGAAAAATTAGTAATGATGATATTAAAAACTACCTAAAATATATTTATTATAAAATTGGGAAAAAAGAATTAAAAGCGTTGAGTATTTATACTAAAAAAATATATATTTAGTGGCATTTAAAAACGCCACTAAATTGGGTAATTATTTCTTTTTCTTACCACATTTACCAGTTTTGCAAGCTGTTGCAGCAACTTTTTCTTTTAACACGCTGCTAACTTTGAATTTAACAACTTTAGTTGCTGGAACTTTAATTTCTTTACCTGTGCTTGGAACTCTTGCTGTTCTTTCTGCTCTATCAGTTGTTGAGAAAGTTCCAAAACCATTAAATGGAATTGATTCACCTTTTTCTAAAGACTCAGCTAGTGCTTCAAATACAGCATTTACTGCAGTTGTAGCATCTTTTTTAGTAATTTCTGCTTTTTCAGCAACTAATGAAATAAAATCTGCTTTAGTCATCTAAAACTCCTTAATATTGATTAAAAGCCCTATTTTACAATAAAAAAACAATATTTAGCTAAAAAACAAAAAAAATATTAGTATTTGTGTAAAAATATAGCAAAATTAGTTTTTAAATAGCATAGTTGGCAAGTTTAATACGCAATTTATTAGAAATATTTTTAATTTTATAAAATTTTAAGCAAAAATATATATAATTTGCTTTTTTTATTCACGCTTAGGTAGCTCAGCTGGCTAGAGCGCTGGTCTCATAAGCCGGAGGTCGGGAGTTCGAGTCTCCCCCTAAGCACCATTTCATAACTTCAAATAATTTTTCCAATTTAATTTTTTATAGTTTTTATATTTTTTGATTTTTATTAGAAAACTCGTTTTAAATATAAGAATTTAAAACGAGCAAGAAAGATTAACCATCAGCGTTAATTTTAGCAATTAATTCATTTAATACAATATCTGCATTTTCGTGAGCAACTTGACAAGTCCCAGCAGCTTCGTGTCCGCCACCGCCGTATTTTAACATTAGCTCACCTATGTTTGTTTTGCTAGTTCTATTAAATATACTTTTACCTGTCGCATAAACCATATTTTGACCTCTAAATCCTAAGATTTTATGAATTGATATATTGCATTCAGGATAAAGTGCATAAATCATAAAGCGATTACCTGGATAAATGATTTCTTCTTTGCTTAAATCTAAAACAACAAGGTTTTTATAAACTTTAGAGCATCTTTTTAGTTGTTCTTTAAATTCTTTTTCATATTTAATGTATAAATCGCTTCTTTCTACTACATCAGGTAATTTCATAATATCATCAATTTTATGATTTTTACAATAATCAATTAAATCCATCATAAGGTTATAATTACTTATCCTGAAATCGTGAAATCTACCAAGTCCAGTTCTACTATCCATTAAAAAGCTTAAGAATTCCCAACCTTTAGGCTCAAGTACATCTTCCATTAAAAATTGAGCGCTATCTGCTTTATCAACAGCTACCATCATATCGTGCCATTCTTCAGGAAATTTTACGCCTTGTTTTTCATAATAATCATAAACAACTCTAGCAGCACTTGGTGCATCTGGAATAATTATATGATTATCTGCTTTTCCGTTTCTAATACTTTCGCTTTCGTGATGGTCAAACACTAAATAAGCATTAGGGCAATATGGTAAGTTTGTAACAATATCATTATTTGTAATTTCTATTGTTCCATCTTGCATATCTTTTGGATGAACGAATTTAATATCACTTATTAAATCCATATGTTTAAGCAAAACAGCACATACAAGTCCATCCATATCACTTCTAGTAATTAATCTATATTTATTCATAGTTTTTCCTTTGTTTTTTTGATTATTTTTAAGTATTTTATACTATTTGATTGCATTTGTTTTATTTCATAATAACAATGCTCATCTTCACATCTTTCTTTTTCACTTGGAACATGTCCTAAACGATTAAAGACATAACCACCAATTGTAAGTTCTTCTAATTCATCATCATATTTAATATCTAGAATTTCTTCAACACTTTCAATATCTAGTCTTCCATTTACTATATAAACATTATCGTTAATTTTTCTGAAATCTTGTTCTTTTTTATCATGCTCATCGTTTATATCTCCAACAAGTTCTTCAATAATGTCTTCCATAGTTAAAAGCCCAGCTGTTCCACCATATTCATCAATTACTATGGCTGTATGAATTTGCTCTTTATTCATTTGAACAAGAACCTTTGAAATACTAATATTTTCTGGGACAAATAGAACTTTTCTTACACATTCATTTAAATCTTTATTTTGATTATCTAATAAATCTCTAATATGAATCATACCTAAAACATTGTCTTTACTAGCATCTATAAAAGGAAATCTAGTGTGTTTATAATCATGAACTATTTTTATATTTTCTTCGTATGAATTAACTTTATTTAAGCAAATCATATCTCTTCTAGGAGTCATTATTTCTTTTGCTACAATATCACTAAAATCAACAGCATTTTGTATAAGTTCGGTTTCAAATTCATCTAAAACGCCACTTTTTTGACTTTCGCTTGCTATGAATTTAATTTCTTCTTCAGAGTGAGCTGCGTGCTCGTTTGTTTTTATTCTTAATATTTTTAATATAGATAAAGATAAGAAATCAAATGTAACTATGAAAGGTGCAAAAATTATTCTAAATAAATAAAGTGGTCTTGCTATCCATAAAACTATGCTTTCAGTTTTTGCAATTGCTATACTTTTTGGAACAATTTCTCCTAAAACTACATGAAGTAGTGTAATTAATATAAAAGAAATAGCAACAGAAATACTATGTATTGCTATAGGATTTACATCAAAGCTTGATAGAATTTTATTTAATAAAACAGCGACAGAACTTTCTCCTAACCAACCAAGAGCCAAAGAACTTAAAGTAATACCTAATTGAGTAGCTGATAAATAAGTATCTAAATTTTTATACATTTCTAAAGCTAGTTTTGAATTAGCTCTTTTTTGATTTACAAATTCTTCTAACTTACTTTTTCTAATCTTGACAATACTAAACTCAGATAATACAAAAAATCCATTTAAAAAAACACAAAACAATGCTAAAAACAGCATTAATGCCGTATAACTGGGGTCCAAAAAATCTCCTTGTAAAAAATAAAGCTAAAATTATAAACATACAAACTTAAAAAATAGTAAGAATTATAAAAAGGCATTTTTATATTAAAAATTAAAAGGAATTTAAAATAATTTGATTTATTTTAAATTCCTAAAAAATTATTTAGTGTATTCTACGCTAAAGCTTTCTTTTGCACTAATTTCGCTATTTGAGTGCATTCTAATTAAATCTTTTATATATTCATTAGTTTTTTTATCACTTGATAATTCAAGTTCAATACTTCCATCGGTAAGTTTTTTGATATTAGAATTGTAATCACTTGTAAAAGAAATATTATTAATAATATCAGCAATTGGTTTTAGATAATAATGTCCGCTAGTAGTTGCGCTTGTGTATAATTCGCTAATTTTACCAGTTGTATTTATATATTTTAATTTTAAATCACTCGGTAATAATTTTTTATATTTTTTACCCGCATCTGCTTTAGTATCTTTATACATTGCATAAGCAAAAATAAATGGATAATTTTTTGTAAAATTAACAGGAGTTCCTTTATCTATTGTTATGCTACTTGTGGTATCAAGATTAAATTCATTCACATCAGGCTTATTTAAAATGTCTTTACTAGGTGCTAAGTCATTTGTTTTTTGGAATTTCGTATAGCCTATTTTTGTAATAAATTCTAAATCATCAGGACTTGCTTCGTATTTTTTAGCAACGCTACTTAGAGTATTTAAATTTTTATTGACTTCGTTATCTAAATTTTGCATTTTTGAATCAAAAATCGCATTTAGTGTAGTATTGCTAGCGCTTAAAGTCATTTTGATTTTTTGATTTGTGATATTCATATTTTTAATACTTAATTTATTTGTATAAATTCTATATCTACTACTAGCTTGAGTATCGTTATTATCTAAGAAATTTAAATCAAAATCTATATCAATATCGCTAGGAAAATACTTATATACATATTCTAAACTATTAGCAGAACTTGAGCCTTTATTTTCTATATTTACAGGTATATTTAGTGAATGTGTAAAATCACAATTTATACCAGAACATTTACCCAAATCAGCTTCGCTTTGTCCTACAACTTCATCAGAAAATAAAACAGCATCAGATAAACCATCAGATGTTTTTATATTATTTAAATTCGTAGTAGATGAGCTAGTAAAATCAGCATTAATAGGCTTAATTAATATATGACAAGATATTTTTCCATTAGCGTTGATTGTATTTGAAAACCCAGTATTTTCACATTTTTTATTAGTAATATCATTTCCTACAAAATCATTGTCTTTAAACTCAATAATTCCACTTCCAGCAAAAGGATAAGCAATTACCATATCAAAACTATAATCTTTATTATTGCGTTTAAAATTAATAGGATTTAGTTGGCTAATTTTGTTATAAGCACTTGTTTCTAAATCAAATGTATAAAAACTACCTTTGCTATTTGTAACTTTTAATTTAGCTTCTTTAATTCCTATATTTGAATTAATACTTAATTTTCTATCTTGAGTATCTAATACACTTGCTTTAAGAGTAGTTGGTAAAGGTTTTTTTAATCCTTCTCCTGCTTTAGTAACAAAATTATTTATTTTTATTTCAGCTGGTCTTACCATAAAGTTTTTGCATATTGGAGTAGGGGTTAATAATTTACCTTGCATATCTTTTTGAGTATAGCAAATATCGTGGCGACCTGGAGTTATATTGATAAATTCAATTATAAAATCTCCCATCATTTGATTATCAGGATTTACTCTAAAATCATCTTTATCGTATATTAAAACCTTAGTAGCTCTTCCGTCATCGTGATTTACACTTGCAGTATTAGAAAAGAAACTAATTCTAGTTTTATCAGCTGCATGAACAAAACCTATATATACATTATCTCCAACCATTCTTGTATAAGTATCATTAGCTATTTTTGCTTTTTTATCATTTAAGTCTTTAATGCTAGGTCTTAAATCTTCTCCTGGACTAGGTTTTCTATTTAATATTTTCCAGATACTTCCAAAATAGTGTTGTTTTTGCACTATTTCTTCATCTGTTAAAATAAATGCTGCAGTCTCACTAACACCTTTTATGATATTTTTACTATCTACTTCAAACATAGGTCTTTTATCGTTATCGTAAATTCTTTCTGTTGTAATTTCTATCAATGATGGCTCTTTTAATTTAAAGCTAAGTTCTCTTATGATGTATTCTAAATTTTCTGCATTTGCATAATCTAAATCTAGTTCATAATAAATTACACTTGGTTGTCTTGATACAATATTGTAATCATTTCCGCTTTTTGCTAAAGTGTTAATTTGAACTCTTAAATCTACATAATATTTGCTTAAATCTTTATCACAACATTTTATATAATTTCCATCTTTAGTCTTTGTATAATCATATCTTTTTTCTAAGTTTTGACCATTATAAAATGGGGTTATATGAACTTCAGGAATTTTATTAAATATAGGATATGTTTTATCTCCTACCTTTGCACTGCCTGTTGGATTTAAATCTTTTGAAATTAAACTAAATTTAGTGCTATTTGCGTCAGGATAGAATAAGAATTTAAAATTAGCATTAATTTCAGGCTTATTTTTATAAATACCTACAATTGTATCAGCAGGGAATCTTCCATCTCCATAATTTTTACCCCAATTTACAATATCTGTAGATGTAAAATATTTTGGATTTTTTAAATGTGCGTATAAATCCCCTGGACTAGCTGTATATTTTTTATTATTATTTTTATAGTATGTATATTCTTCTTTTAATGAAGTTGGTCTTAAATGCAAGCTAAAGATTTTTGTGCTTATATTTTCTTGATTACCTATATCTTTAGGCATAATTCCAGCTCTTTCTCTTATGCCGTTTTGTTTGTATTTTGAATTCTTACATTCTTTTCGTATATCAAATAATCCAGGTCCAACTTTGATTATACAATCTTTTGAATTTTTGATTTCTTTATATATTGCTTTTTCGCCTATTGCTCCATCTCTAGTTTTATGAATACTATAAATACTTCTTTCTTGTGTTGTATCTATGTAAGGAGAAAATCTTTGGATATACTTAGCATTTGCAAGTGATTGATTGTTGTTATAAACGAAATTCCTAAGCCTTAAAGCTTTTATATCATAGGTTTTATACTCGTTTGATTTCCACTGACTTTTTTCATTGTAATATCCATTGCTAGAAAAATAATATCCATCGTAATATTCCATATTAAATGTGTAGCATTTGCTTAGTCCTGATTTATTTTGTGCGAAATATTGATTATTTAAAAATCCCCATTTAGCATTACCTTTTAAAAATTCTTTAGGAGAATACAAGGCATTATTTTTTAAGAAAAATTGTTCTGAATATTTAGCACATTCATCGTTTGTATAATAAGCATTATCAGTTAAGGTAGCACCTACTTCGTTTTCATCTAGCGTTAAAGGTATTCCGCTAGCAAATCCTTGGTCAGGATTTAATCTACAACCTTTGCTTTTCATAAATCTTACAAAATCATTGTATGCGTTTTCGCTATCAGAAGTTGTGCTTGAGCCATGCTGATAGCCTAGATAAGTATTTGCAAATCTATAAGCATTTGAGTTTTTTTCATTATTTAGTAATTGTTCGCTTAAAAAATAGCTAAAAATTGAATCATTATTGCTACTTGCTAAAAGTATGATTTTGCCTGTTGTATTAACTTCAAATTCTTTAAACACATCTTGAATATAAGATTCATCATAAAAATAAGATTTCATTGGAAAAGTAATTTCAGTATTTTTTACACTATCTAACTTTTTAGGTTTTGAGTTTTGATGAGAAATAAAATCATCATAACTATTAGGATTATAATTAGTTCCCGCTGCATTATCTTCGTAATTTACGCAAAATACATTTTCTCTAAATCTTCTTGAATCGGTATGATGAGATGATTGATTTCCTTTAAAAGAGCCAAATTTTTTTACAATGCTATTTTGATAATCTAGTTTAGCCCAAGCATAATCCCAATTAAATCCCCAATTTACAATAATTCTTTGCTCGTCTTCAGCATCAGTTCTATTAAAATGATCATCTATGTTAAAGATTTGATAAAGTTGAAAACAAGCGCTTCTGCCTTTATCATTATTTCTTGTATTATTTATAACGCAATCAGCTAAATCTATATCTGTATGTTGTTTATGGTTTTGAGTTCCAAAATACATTCCGAAAGGATGAACTTTATTTGTATATTCATAAGAATAAAGATTAGATATTACGAGTAGTGATATGAGGACTTTTTTCATTATGCACCTTTAAATTAAGATTTTAAGTTAATTAATTATATTTTTTAGTTTTTAAATTAAGATTAAATTAAAAAATTATGATTTAAAAGAGTATTTAAAAATAGCCCCTTTTTCATAATTAAATGCTTCATATACAATATCGTATTTTTTGCAAATATTTCTTACTATATTAAGACCTAAGCCAAATCCACCTTTAGCCAAATCTTCTCTAGCATATCTTTGCCAAATTCTTTTTGTATCTTTTATGCCAATTCCTTCATCTTGTATTATAAAAATTATTTTTTCATTTGATTGGTTTAAAGATATTGTAATTTTAGAATTAACTTTTGTATATTTAATTGCATTTGAAATATTATTATCTACAATTCTTAGTAACTCTACTTCGCTGATTAATACATATAAATCATTAGTGATTTCTAAATGAAATTCCACACTTTTCATACTAGCAATACTATTAAAAAAATCAATTCTTGTTTTTAAAAAAATAGAAAAATTAATATTTTTTAGTGGGTATTTAGCATTTGGATTTTCTATATAAAATCCTACATCATCATATGTTGTTTTCATCTGATTTAGTGCTGCTTTAATTCTTTTTTGATATTTATTACTTTCTAACATATCAGCATTTAATAAGGCTATACCCAATGGCGTTTTTAACTCGTGCATTGCATCATAAAAAAATGTATTCATAGTGTTTTTATACCAAATTAAACTTTTGATATTGTTTTTATAAACTAAGTAAATTAAAACAAATAATATAAAAGTTCCCCCACCAAATACTATAGCAGCATTGATTATGCTTTTGTTATAAACGCAAGGTTTTGATAGCACCACATTGTATGTTGTATTGTTTATTTGTTTTTGGAATTTGTAATAAAGCAAAGAATTATGAGTTTTATATATAAAATCATCTTTTATATAGTTTATATCAAGTTCGCATTTTAAAATTTCTTCATTATTGAAAATACATATTTTTATATCTTGTAAGTTATTTAAATTCTTATTTATATAACTTGCTAGTTCTAATAGCGTAGAGTTTTTATCATTAGCTACACTTAATTTCAATATATTTATAGCTAACATTGATATTACTAAAGCTATAAGGGTTAATAGTATTGTTTGCTTAGACATTGATTTTATAGCCAAGTCCTCTAGATGATATTATAAAATCATCGCAAGTTTTTGCTCTAATTCTTTTGACATATACTCTTACATCGCTTGAGCCATTGGTTTCAAATTCTTCATTTGCCCCCCCCCATACATATTCATAAATACTGCTTACATTTACATAACTTGATTTATTGCTTAACAAATATTCAATCAATGTGATTTCTTTACTAGTAAGCTCTATTAGAGTTTTATTTTTGCTAAGACTTTTAGAAATATAATCATATACAAACTCGCCTGAAATTGTGATTGTATCATTGCTTTGAGTGTTAAAAAATTGTTTTAATAATTCTTTAATTCTATATTTTAATTCATCTAGTTCAAAAGGTTTTTTAAGGTATTCATTGCAGCCTAGCTCATATCCTTTTTTAATACTTGCTATATCAGTTCTTGAAGTCATCATCATAATAGGGTTAGTAATATTTAAGCTTTTTATATAACTTAATACATCAAAGCCATTAGTATTTATTACTTTTATATCAAGTATATAAAGATGATAAAATTTATTTGCGATAGTTTTACAGGCTAAGTCGCCATCACTAAAAACATCAACACTAAATCCTAAATCTTGCAAATATTCACAAATACTAGTAGCATATAAATAATCATCTTCAAGCAATAAAATATTCATAATTACTTCCTTAAAAAATGTTTATTTTAGTTTTTTAATATTATTTTTAGCTAAAAAGTGTCTAAATTAGGGTATTTCAATCATTAATCCCTAAATTCCAAAAATATTTTTATGTTTAAGTGTTTTTTAAGTTTAATAACATATAATTCAAGCTTTTTATTTGCTTCTAGCAAATCGTTATTTTAAATAGTTTTATTGTTAATTTTAAATATATCAATTATTTCAACGTCAATCTTTGATATCTAAACAAGTGATCAAGAGCCATTTAAAACTTTCTTATATATAAGTTTTAAATCATTCACT
>NZ_JAHCZE010000036.1:0-16791 GCF_018501205.1 Campylobacter sp. 2018MI01
GTCTAAAATAGCCTTAGTTTTCATAATTTTAATCATTTTTTTCCTTTATGAAATATTACGAAACTTTTTTTAATAAATGTTGTTAAAAATAGCAAATCGGATAATAAAAATCCTTTTTAGATAAAAATTTAATCCATAATTTAAATTCTTTTGATTAAAAATATGTATTAAAGCTTGATAAAATCACCAATTTTAAAGTATTGCTCATAATATTCAGATAATTTTAAAACCCCTTCATTACCCATTACTAAGGCACTATCATTATGAATTTTAAGGGCAGAACCATATGGCAGAGCAAAAACAGAAGAATTTTGATTTAGCTTAAAATATTCATAAAGCTTCATTGAATATTCCCTATCTTGAGGGATATATTCAGTGATTATTTGGTATTTTAAAATACCTAAAGCTTGCAAATTACTAGGATATAATATAGGTAAATCATTACAAGTTTTAATATCTTCTGATAATACACTAGCCCCAGCACCCCAGCCAGCATAGGTTATAGAATTTTCTATTTTATCTTTTAAAATATCTAATAAATTTAGCTTTTGTAATCTATGTAAAAGAACAAATAAATTACCGCCACTTACTAATATCCCATCGCTATCGTTTAATATATTAATAGGGTCATTGTGTATAGAAACTATTTTTGAGTTTATTTTATTTTTAAGAGTTTTTTCGTATTCATCAAATCCATCAATTACTTGAGCATAAGGAACTAGAGCTATTTGTTTAGTTTTAGCAAAAAAATCATTTAATATACTAGCACACCAATCAAAAGAATCTAAGTTTTTATATCTATCACTGCTTAATAATAAAATATTTCTCATACTATTTTCCTTTTAAAACTCATATCTATAATTAATCATACTTGTATAATTTAAACTATCATAAAAATTATGATTTGAATTTTGCTTATCATAAATCAAAGCGAAACTCAAAGATTGATTATAATCTAATTTATAATCAAAAATACTAGAAATAACTATTTCATTATCTTTTCTTTTTGAATAATAAGATGAATCAACCTTTTTATAAATTGTATGATTATAACCAAAACTTGGCTTAAAACTAACTTTATTTAATATAGGAATAATAGCCCCGATTTTTATACCATAATTTTTAAAATCAGAATTAGCACTAAAACTATCTTTTGCATTTTCTAAATCATAATTTAAATTAAAATAATAAATATTATCATTATATGCAAAAACATTATTAAGACCTAAAGAATGATGGATAAAATTAGAATCTTTATCCATACTATCAGCAAATATTCCTTTAGATAAATCATAAGAAATTAAATATAAATAATTATCATTTACATTATTTTCATAATTAATACCAATATTTAAGCTATGCAAAAACGCAGCTCTTCTAAGTAATATAAAATCATAACTAGCATTTAGAGTAATTTTGTGATTATCCCTTACATAGCTTGGATTAATTGCTAATGTTAATACATTTAAATCAGGGTAATTTTCGCTTTTATTTTTTAAATATTTTTTATTATTTAAACTCGCATAAAGCTCTGCAAAATAATTATTTCCTAAATCTAAATTATAAGCACCATCTATATTAAAATTAAAACTTAAAGAACCACTTGCTTTTTCATTTTTAAAATTTCTAATCTTCTCACCAACAAAATCAGTGAAATTATCATTGCCATAAAGCGGGTTTGTATCATAAGCAAAACCCAAATTAAGCCCTATAAAATAAGGCTTAGCAACTTCTTTTGTAAAATTATCTAAATTATTTAGCATATTATTAATTCTAACTTTTTGAGTAGAACTTAAATCCAAATTATTTAGCATATAATTTAATTCATCTCTCATAAGCTCTGGATTATTATTTTCATAATACAAATTAGCTATTGAAAATCTAGCTTCAATATTGTTTTCATTAATAATTAAAACCCTATCGTAAGCTGCAATTGCTTCTTTTGTATCTTTTAATTTTTCAGCACTTTTTGCTAAAATTAGGTTAAGTTTTTCATCACTACAATCAATCTCACATTGAGCTTTAGCTAATTCTAAAGCTTTTTTATAATTTTTCTTATTAAACTCATCTATATAATTAGCAAAAGCAAGAGAGCTTATTAAAAATGATAAAATAATCTTTTTTATCATTTTTGAACTCCGTAAGTAGAATTTCTTTGCCTATTGTTTTGATAGTCTTTACCATTTAAATATCCCTTATTTGCATAATTTATTTTATTTTGTATGCAATAAGTATTGCCATTACATATTTTAATGATATCTTTAGATATTGAATTAGTATCTAAATCCTTTATTCTTTCATTATTGTATTTATAATTATTTTTATAATCTTGATAATTTTTATTTTGATAGTATTCTTGTTTTGCTTTTATCATTTCTTCTTTAGAATTTAAAAACTCATTAAAACTTTCACTATTTTTATAAGATTGTTTAGTATTTACTTGACTTTCTTTACCTGTATTAATAGTTTCAAATTCCTTAGGCACTATCTTTTCAATCTTAATAACCTTATCATTATCAAATCTTAATTGATTTCCTGCTTGAACTAAAGAAGTTTTATTTCCTACTTTAACATCTATTGCACCTTCTAAACAACCTACTTTATCAACCTTTCCAAGACTTCCAACAAACACGGTTCCTCTAATTCCAATCGTTGCTGTTTTTGCTTGAAATTCAAAATTCTTTCTAGCTATTTTTGAAATATTTCCTGATATTACTTTAAAATGTCCGTTATTTACTTCAAGACTTACTTTTGATTTTTTACCATCAATTACATAATCTTTAATATTTAAAGTTGTATTTTTACCTAGCGTAACTATTGTATTATCTATGAATTTAATTTGTAATTTTGCATTATTTTTTGTGATTATTTTGTCATTTTCTTCTAAAATATCATTTGTTTTTGCAATTCTTTCTTTGTTGTCACTTAAAATTACAACATCTCCTCTTAATGTAACTATTTTTCCAATATTTGCGAAAAGTGAGCTTGCTAAAAACACAATTAAAGCTATTTTGTTCATATTTTCTCCTATTTTTATAATTTGATTACATTAAAACTACTTGGTTTTAATTTTTCTAATTTGATAATTCCTAAATTTTTATAGTGTAATCTCTCTCCTTTTTTTAAATTATATTTTTTACCGCCTACTCCAACTTCAATTTCTCCTGAAATACAATTAACAAAACCATTATTAACATCTCCACTAAATCTAGTTCCACGAATGCCAATGGTCGCTGTATTTGCTTGGAAAGTAAAGTTTTGTCTAGCTAGCTTAGAAATATCTCCACTTACTAAATCATAACTTCCTTTTTTAGCTTTCAAATTCACTTTAGAATTTGCTCCATTAATTAAATATTTATTGATTTGTAAAGTTGAGTTTTTACCTAAAGTAAGAGTAGTATTATCTATAAATTTTATTTGAACTTTTGCATTATTTTTAGTAAGAATAATATCGTTTTCTAATAGCTCATAATTTTTATGATTTACATTAATTGTTGATTGATTTCTTAAAACCTCAACATCTCCTACATAATTTACAATACTTCCAACATTAGCAACTAATGAAATTGAAAAAAACACCAATAAAAGCAAAATACGCATAATAAGTCCTTTTTTAAGATTTAATCAGTGATTTTATGATATTAACTTTAATTATAAATTAAAAATATATTAAATAAAAAATATAATCAAAAGTAAATTTTATTTATAAAATAATAAATTTATAAATAATTCACCACAATAATTTTTATATTATTGTGATGAAAGAAGATTAGAAGTTATATCTATATACTAGGTTAAAGCTATAATCTATGTTTAGATTACCACCGAATGTTTTTTCAAATTCTAAGCCTATATTTGAACGATTATTTAGCTTATAAGAGCTTGATAAATTAACAAATACTCTTGAATCTCTTTTACCATTATTAATGCTTATAGTATCTAAATCTTTTATAGTTTTCTTAGAATTATTTACCAAATCGCTAGCAAGTCCAACGCCTGCTCTAAGTGATAAATCATTTTTATTAAAACCTGTAAAAATAGCTGTTTTTAAATTAAGTGGGATAAAAGAATCTGATTGTAAATATAATTTTTTATCACTGCTTGTTAATTCTTGCTTACTTACATAACCTGTTATTAATTCAATTTGTGGTTCTAAATAAAAATTATTAAAATCTTTTCTATATCCAATCTCAGCACTAGCTAAAAAAGTATAAGAATTATTTGGTTTTAAAGAATTTGTAACTTCGTTTTGATTTTTAACATATAAATTAAAATCATTTTTATAATTTATATATTTTGCTATTACATCAAAATACAATCCATTATCATATATAGTGCTAGAATATGCTCCAAAACCATAACCTTTTATACTGCCATCTAAATTATCACTTAAACTATATTTACTAGCATTAAAAATAAGCCCTGTGTAATTTACATAATTATTGCCTTGATTTAATTTATCAGCTCCTAATTGCATTTCATAAAACTTAGTCTTGTTTGCGTGTTCGTAAGAGCTTTGACCTGTATAAGCTCTAAACCAAATTCCAGCATTTGCATCTGTGTTATTTCTTAATTCTCCCATTCTTTTTTGCAAGTTATTCCATTCTAATACATAGCTAAAAAATACTTGATTTAACGAACTATCAATCATTTGTGTAACTTCTTTATTTTCTTGAACGAAGAAATAATCTTTAACACTAGGCTTATTTAAATCATCGTTAGGTTTAGGTTCTGGTTTAGGTTCTGGCTTTGTTTCTGGCACAATAGGAGTTGTATTTTCAATATCTTCTTTATTTACTTTTACTAAATACCAATTAGCTTTGCCATTTTCATTAACAAACTCAACATTAGGTGTATAAATACTGATATTTTCTTTATAATCAAGTGCTTTTAAATAATCATTATTAATAGTATTATTAGTATTTACAAGACTTGCTAATAAAAACTTATTAGCATTAGCTAAATCAGGTTTAATCATAAAAGTATTTTGCCCACCTAGTGTGCTTATACTTGATATTAGAGTATTGTTTAAACTAAACATAAAATTAGTCTTGCTAGCATTTAAATTAGCTACATTTATATTTGCATCAATATTTGCATTATTTAAGTTTAAAGTAGAATTATTATCTTCTGTGATTATAGAACCACTAAAATTAGAATTATTCATAATGCTAAGAGTTGAATTATTTTTTAATTTCACATTTGCAGTCACTTCAATATCTTTTGCAATTGAATTAAATTCATTAGCAAAAGAAGTAAATACTAAAGAGCTATTTATATGATTTGCATCGTATTTATCAAGATAAATCAAATTCTCTCCTATGCTAAGATTTGATTTATCTAAAGTAATATTATCTGATGTTAAATTGCTATGTTTTAATATTTTAAAGGTTGAATTACTTAGATTTATATTATTTATTTTGCTTGTTCTATTTTCGTATTCATCTTGAGTATTTGTATTAGGAGCAGTATTTACACCTAAAGAATTAGCTAAAGATTGATTTAGAAAATAAGAATGCTCTAAAGGATGACCTTGTAATATCGTAGTTCCACCATTTACACTTAATTCATCAGCTTTTATTTCTCCATCAAATACAAAAGTCTTAGAATTATTCAGTTTTAAATCAATATTATCGCTAATTTGTCCGTGATAAATACCTATATCATTAGTGTTATTTATACTTAGAGTTGATTTTTTAGAATTTGAATTAATAATCTTAGTTCTAAAATCATTTGCTTGAATTTTATCAAAACTTAAATCAACTCCATTTAAATCCAAATATCCACCATTAAAAACTAAATTAGCATTATTAATTTGATTTGCATTAGTTATTTTTAGCCCTGCATTGTTTAGAAGATAAATTGAACTAAACGCTTTATTGCTTGTATTTAAAATCGTTAGCCCTTCGCCACTTCTTAATCCACCTGCACTTTCTTTGCTAATTTCTAGCGTTCCTTTTCCCATTTTATGCAAATTATCATTAGCTGCTGTTTTTGCATTAAAATTAAGTGTCTTACCATCATCTATCACAACTCCACCCAATAAAACTTCTTCGCCATTTAAAGTAGAATTATCTTTAAAATAAAACACACTTGAGCCAAAATTCTCATTCTTATCTAGAGCAATATTTGCAGCTTTACTAAATACTAAATCTTTATTATTTTCATTATATTTATCTTTAATATTTGAATATATATCATTTGAATTATAAGAATTACCACTTAAAGTAGCAGTAAAATCATTCTTAAAATCATTAATTATAAAACTATTTATAAGAGCATATTTTGTATAAGAGCAAGTTGTATTATCATCACCACAATCACTTCTACTAACTACTCCTACCACTAACCATTCTTTTTTCAAGTTATCCCATACATAAATAGCACTTCCACTATCTCCTGGAGCTGAAGTATTTGAAAAATCAAGCCTTACATCTTTATAATAATCCTTTGCACTTAAATGCAAATATCCTGTTTCTATTTTGCTTTTATCTTCATCTACATATAAAATTCCACCGGTTAAAAACTCTGAAGGATTAGCTACTTTTTTAGGAAAAATATTTGTATTAATATTACCAATTTTTTGAATTCCACTACCAGTTCTTGCATATACGCTAAATCTTTCTGGATTATTTAAAATTTCACCTTTTCCTATATTATTATCATCTTTTTCACCGCTTGTTTTAATATATTCTTTATAAGCATCAATATCCCACTTACTAGAACTATTTTTATTAAAATACTTATCTTGATAAATTACGGTTTGGTCGTTTTTTAAATTTTCACTAACATTTGTGTTTTTAAAATAAAATTCTTTATCAATTAGCTTTGCACTTTCATTGATATTTAATTTACTCATTTTAATTACAGCAAAATCTTTTAAGTCATCAACTTGAACTAATTCACTACAAGAGTTATTCCATTTAAGATAATCTTTAAAATTTGTATCACTTGCTACTACTTTTGATTTTACTAAGCCAAATTCATATTCTTTATCTTTTTGTATTAAATCTTTTCTATATGTAGGACTAATCATATGAGCTGCAGTGATTGCAAAAGAGCCACCTATATTAGTAAGTTCACCCATCAAATCTCCTGTAGTATTTGCTGCATTAAAACTTGGCATAGGAACTTTAAAATCAATAGTTTTTCCATAAATATCTGTAACTTCTATATTATTACCTACTTTAAATTTACCTTTATTATTTCCAAAATCTAAATAATCTTGATAAGCAAAATTAGGATTTACAACACCTGCAAATAAATTAACACTAAGTAAAATGGCACTATATTTCATAGTGGCTCCTTATATTAAAATTATGTTTTATAATAATATCAATATACTTTAAATTCTCTTTAAAGAATAATTTTTATTAAAGGAAAAAATATGAAATTATTAAGCATAGCTTTAGAAAATTCTGCAAATTCTCATCTAAAACATATATTAAAAAAATTAGATAATATAGAATTATACGGGATTTATGATATTAATTTAAAAAATGAAATTCCTATTTTAAATTCTAATAATTATTGTGATTTTACAGAATTTAATGCTATGGGTTTTGTGCAGATTTTGCCACTTATTTTAAAAGCAAAAAAAGCTATAAAAGATTTGGTTCAAATAGCACTTAATGACAAAATTGAAAAGATTTTATTAATTGATTCTCCTGCTTTTAATATACCATTTGCAAAAGCCTTAAGAAAAGCAGGTTTTAAAGGCAAAATTATTTATTTTATCTTGCCACAAGTTTGGGCTTGGAAAAAAGGTAGGATTAAGGTAGTTGAGAGTTTATGTGATGAATTAGTTGGGATTTTACCTTTTGAAAATCAGTATTTTAAAAAATCTCATTATTTTGGAAATCCAAGTAATGAAGCATTGAAAGATTATTTTAAAGAAAACTCAAATTCTAAAAAATTAATAGCCTTTTTACCAGGTTCAAGAAAAAGCGAAATCAAATCTTTAATGCCGATTTTTAGGAATTTAAAACAAGATTTTAAAGACTATGAATGCGTAGTTTGTGTGCCAAATTTTTTAAAAGATAGATTAGATTTATATGAAGATTTAAGCGGCTTTACTATCTCATATGATACTAAGGCTACTTTAAAAGAATGCGAGTTTGCTTATATTTGCAGCGGGACTGCAAGTCTTGAAGCAGGGCTTATTGGAAATGCTTTTTGTTTATGTTATAAGGCTAAAATGATTGATTATTTCATAGCAAAAACTTTAGTAAAAATCAAATTTATTGGACTTTGTAATATTATTTTTGATAAGCTTAATTTAGGCGAATTTCATAAAGAATTCATTCAAAATTTAGATAAGACAGAGTTATTAAAAGCATTTGAAAATGCAAATAAAGATGAATTTTTAGAAAAATCAAAAAAATTAAGAGAATTAACTAAAGGTGAAATAGCAAATAATTTAGCAAAATTAATCAAGGAGTAATAATATGGAAATGATGACACAAAAAGGATATGAAAAATTATTTAAAGAATTAGAGCATTTAAAGGTAGTTGAGCGTCCTAATGTGGTAAAAGAAATTGATATTGCAAGGTCTCACGGAGATTTAAAAGAAAACGCTGAATATCACGCAGCAAGAGAAAAACAAAGCTTTTTAGAAGGCAAAATTGCAGAACTTAGCGAAATTTTAGCAAATGCTAAGATAGTAAATCCAGCAGAATTTAATCACGATAAAGTAAGATTTGGTAGCACGGTTTTAATAATGGATTTAAATACAGAAGAAGAAAAAACATTTAGCATAGTAGGAAATAGCGAAAGCGATTTAGAGAAAGGCTATATTAGTATAAACTCACCTATAGCAAAAGCTATGATAGGTAAAGTTGAAGGCGATGAGTTTAATGTAGTATTACCTAAAGGTAAAGCTAGTTATGAAATACTTGAAATTTATTATAAAGAGCTTGATATTTAATGCTTGTATTAAAAGAAGGAGCAATTTTTATAGCCGATGTGCATTATGATAGCACTAGGCTTGATTTTGTAGATTTTATAGATTTTTTAAAAAAGACTAATCCACCACAAGTAATACTTCTAGGAGATATTTTTAATCTTTTAATAGGTGGAATTTCAAGTTGTAAAAACGATAATTTAGATATTATAAAAGCATTAGATGATTTAGCTTTAAAAATAGAAATTATTTATTTTGAAGGAAATCATGATTTTAATTTAACTAATCTTTTTAAAAATGTAAAAATAATTAAAAATCAACCAATTTTAGCAACTTATAATAATAAGATTTTTGCTATATCTCACGGAGATATATTCTTACCAATCATCACTCAAATAGCTTTAAAATTTTTAAGATTTAGCTTTGTAATTTTTATATTACATTTATTAAATATTTTAAGTTTTGATAAAATTTATCAAATGATTTGCAATCAACAAATGGTATTAAAGCTATATAAAAAATTAGATTTTTTTAAAAAATTAATGGAATTTAGAATTAAAAAATATAAAAGTTTTTTTATAAAAAAAGGCGTAAATATTGATTATATAATAGAAGGGCACTTTCATCAAGGAGATGAGTATTGCTTAGAAAATATAAAATACAAGAATTTAGAAGCTTTTGCAAATGACCGAAGTTTTTTTATACTAGAATATGGCTTTATAAAAAAATATAACTTACCCAGAAAGGAGTAAATATGGCAGAAGATAAAGTCTTAAAGGCTGATTCTAATGAAATGGAACTTGTAGATTTTCGTATCTATAAACAAGGACAACATAAAGTCTATGAAGGAATTTATGGAGTTAATGTTGCTAAAGTTAAAGAAATCATAAAAATACCTGCACTTACAGAATTACCAGGTGTTCCTGAATATATTGAAGGAGTATTTGATTTAAGAGGAGTTGTAATTCCTGTAATAAATTTAGCTAAATGGATGAATATAATTGAGCCAAAAGATATGGTATTAAAACCTAGAATTATTATTGCTGAATTTTCAAATATTATGATAGGTTTTATAGTTCATGAAGCAAAAAGAATTAGAAGAATTAATGCAAGTGATATTAGAGGTTCTGATTTTTCAACAAATACAGGCGGATTTGATAAAAGTCAAATAACAGGAATTGCTAAGATTGAAAATGATGAAGTTTTATTAATCTTAGACCTTGAAAGAATTGTTGAAGAGCTTGGAATTTACTCTCCAAAAATTGATATAGAAGAAAAAGAAATCAAAAAAATGACAGGAACAGCAGTTGTATTAGATGATAGCTCAACTGCTAGAAAATTAGTTCGCGATGCACTTGATAAAATGGGCTTTAAAGTAATTGAAGCAAAAGATGGTGTAGATGGACTTAATAAAATGAATGAACTTTATGAAGCATACAAAGGTGATATTGCTAATCAAGTAAAAGTTATTATTAGTGATGTTGAAATGCCACAAATGGACGGATTTCACTTCGCTTCAAGAGTTAGAGAAGATATTAGATTTAAAGGTATTCCAATTATCTTCAACTCATCTTTAAGTAATGAATTTTCAACTCTTAAGAGTAAAGATGTAGGTGGAGATGCCTTTTTAACCAAATTTGATGCTAATGTATTTTACAAAGAAGTATCAAGAGTAATTGAATCATATATTAAAAAGTAAGGAGCGTAGATATGGAAGATATGCAAGAGATATTAGAAGACTTCTTAGTAGAAGCTTTTGAATTAATTGAACAAATAGATCACGATTTAGTTGAGCTTGAGAGTAATCCTGAAGATTTAGAATTGCTAAACCGCATTTTCCGTGTTGCTCACACTGTTAAAGGAAGTTCAAGCTTTTTAAACTTTGATGTTTTAACAAAACTAACTCATCATATGGAAGATGTTTTAAACAAAGCTCGTCACGGAGAATTGCTAATAACTCCTGATATTATGGATGTTGTGCTTGAATCAATTGATATGATGAAAGACTTATTACATTGTATTAAAGATAATGGCAATGATACAGCAATAAATATGGATATTAGCTCAATTTGTAGCCGTCTAACTGCAATTAGCGAAGGTAAAATTTTAAGCGAAGTTAAAGCTGAGCCAAAAAGTTTAGATGAGAAAATTGAAGAATTAATTGAAAAAGATTCAAATAGTAATGAAGAAGAAGTAGATGTAAATTCTTTAAGTGCTGATGAAGTAGAAGCTGAAATTGAAAGATTATTAAAACAAAGAAAAGCTGAAGATAAAGCAAGAAGAGAAGAGAAAAAACAACAAGAAGCAGTGGTAGAAACTAAAAAAGTTGAAAAAGTAGTTGAAACACCTATTGAAAAACCAGTAGAAAAAATCTCTGAAAGAGCTAGTGAAAAACAAGATACAAAAGAAGCTAGAAATGCAAAACAAGCACCTGTAGCTGCTGATAAAGGCAATTCATCAAATATGGAGCAAACTATTAGGGTTGAAGTAAAAAGACTTGATAACCTAATGAACTTAATAGGCGAACTTGTATTGGGTAAAAATAGACTTTTAAAAATCTATGATGATGTTGAAGAAAGATATGAAGGCGAAAAATTCATAGAAGAATTAAATCAAGTTGTAAATCAATTAAGCGTAGTAACAACTGATATTCAATTAGCTGTAATGAAAACAAGAATGCAACCAATTGCAAAAGTATTTAACAAATTCCCAAGGGTTGTTAGAGATTTAAGCCGTGATTTAGGAAAACAAATTGAGCTTGAACTTGAAGGTGAAGAAACAGAACTTGATAAATCAATCGTAGAAGAAATAGGCGATCCTATTATGCATATGATTAGAAATTCTTGCGATCACGGAGTTGAATCAGCAGAAGATAGAATAGCAGCAGGCAAACCAGAAAGAGGAACGGTTCAGCTAAAAGCATACAATGAAGGAAATCACATAGTAATTGAAATAGCTGATGATGGTAAAGGACTTAATGCTGAAGTATTAAAAACTAAAGGTATTGAAAAAGGAATTATTAGCGAAAGAGAAGCTGATAATATGAGCGATAAAGAAGCTTATGGTCTTATATTTAAACCAGGATTTTCAACTGCTAAACAAGTAACAAATGTAAGTGGTCGTGGTGTTGGAATGGATGTTGTTAAAACAAACATTGATAAGCTAAATGGTATTATTGAAGTAGATAGCGAATTAGGAAAAGGAACGGTTATAAAACTAAAAATCCCATTAACACTAGCTATCATTCAATCACTACTTGTAAAAACTCAAGAAGAATTCTATGCAATTCCACTTGCTAGTGTTCTTGAAACGGTAAGAGTTGCTATTGATGATATTTATACAATTGAAGGTAAAAATGTTTTAAGACTTAGAGATGAAGTTTTATCACTTGTAAGACTTAGTGATTTATTTGGAGTAAAACAAGTACTTGAAAATAGCGAACAAGCTTATGTAGTTGTTGTTGGTGCAGCAGCTTCTAAACTTGGAATTATAGTAGATACTTTAATAGGTCAAGAAGAAGTTGTAATTAAATCTATGGGATATTATTTACAAAATATCACAGGAATTGCAGGCTCAACCATTCGTGGAGATGGTAATGTTACATTAATAGTTGATGTTGGTGCAATGATGGATATGGCAAAAGATGTTAAAGTAGATATTAAAGCAAGTAGCGAAAGTGGTGCTAAAGTTTCAAAAGAAAAACCAAGTGATTATGTAGTTTTAGCTGTTGATGATTCTCAAATTGATAGAGGAATTATGAAAAAAGCATTAGAACCACTTGGAATTAAAGTAATTGAAGCAAGCAATGGTGTAGAAGCTTTAAATATAGTAAAAAGCGGCGAGCATTCAATAGATGGAATGCTAATTGATATTGAAATGCCAAGAATGGATGGTTACACACTAGCAGCAGAAATTAGAAAATATGCAAAATATAGAAATCTACCACTAATTGCTGTTACAAGTAGAACTAGCAAGAGTGATAGATTAAGAGGCGTAGAAGTAGGAATGACTGAGTATATTACAAAGCCTTATTCTTATGAATATTTAGAAAATGTAGTAAGAAAGAATTTAAAATTAGGATAATGTAATGGAAAGATTAAATCAAGTTTTAAATAGACAACAAGAACAAGTTAAAGGTGCTTCTGGTAGAGATGTAAAAGAAGAACAAATTAGACAATTAGTAGGATTTATGATTGATGAAGAAGAGTATGCAATTCCAATTCTAAGCATACAAGAAATCATAAAACCTATTGAATACACTAGAGTTCCTAGCGTTCCTGATTATGTATTAGGAGTATTCAATATGCGTGGTAATGTAATTCCATTAATTGACCTTGCAAAGCGTTTTGGCTTGGGTAGTTCAAAACATACTCAACATACAAGATATATAGTTTTAAAAGGTGAAGAAGGAAATATCGGTTTTGTTATTGATAAATTAACAGAAGCTATCAAAATTAAAGAAAGTAATATTGACCAACCACCTGAAACTTTACTTAAAGAAAAAGGTATGATTGATGGAATTGGCAAACAAGAAAATAGTATTTTAACTATATTAAAAGTTGAAGCTTTAATGAAAAGGGATTTTTAATGAGTGGATATAGCATTTGGTGTGATTTTATTGAAAATAGTTTTTTAGATAATGAATTTTTACAAATGCTAGCTAGTGGCACTATAAATGGTGCTACTAGTAATCCTAGTATATTTAAAAATGCAATTACTACTTCAGCATATTATAAAGAAAGAATTAAGCAATTAAGTATAAAAAATAAAGAAGAATTATTTTTAACTCTAGCTTTAGAAGACATTAAAAAAGCAGCTATTAAAATGAGCTATTTATATGCAAAAGATAACAATAATGGTTTTATTAGTTTTGAAATAAATCCACTAAATAGCAATAATGCAGGTCTTAGTATTGCAGAAGGTTTAAAGATTGCTAATTTGATAAATATGCCAAATTTAATGATAAAAGTGCCGGCAACTAATGCAGGATATGAAGTTATGAATACATTGGCAAGTTATGGAATTAGCATAAATGCTACACTGATTTTTTCTTACGAACAAGCAAAAAAATGTAATGATGCAATAGCACAAGGTATGAAAAAATATAAAGCAAAAAATCCTAATGGAATAATTAATAAAGGTGTAGTTAGTATTTTTGTAAGCAGAGTTGATAGCTTATTAAATAATAGATTTAGCGTTAAAAACCAAATAGGAATTCAAAACGCAATTTATTCAGCATCTAAAGTAGATAGTGAAAATATAAGAGCTTTATTTGCAAGTACAGGAACAAAAAGTAATGATTTAAGTAAAGATTATTATTTAAAAGAACTAGAATTTAATAACACTATAAATACAGCTCCAATTAATGCTATAAATGCCTATAAACCTAGTAAAACTATAAAGAATTTAAATCAAGAAATAATTTCAAATTCAAAAGATTTTATATTCTCAACTATAAACGAAATTGAGTATAATGCCGCTTGCAAAAAACTTTTAGAAGATGGATTAATCCAATTTGAAAAAGCATATATAGATATTTTAGAAAGTCTTTAAAGGTTATTAATGGAAATAGATTTAGAAAATATTCGTTGGGAATTAAGAGATAATTTAGATGGTTGGTTAAATACCTTAATTGAAGTTGGTGGAAGTGATTTACACCTTAGCTCAAACCTAAATCCAAAAGGTAGAGTAAATGGAGAAATTAGCGAAATAGCACCTGATATTATATCAAGAGAAGATATGTTAGATTTATGTAAAGCCCTAACAAGGGGAGATTTTACAAGATTTGTAGATAATAAAAATATAGACTTCTCTTATGAGCCTAAAAATAAAGATAAATTTAAATACAAAGGCTCTTTTCGTGTGAATTTATTTTTTACAATGAATGGACCTAGTGCTGTTTTTAGAACAATCCCTGATACTATGCCAAGTTTTGAAGCATTAAAACTGCCAGAAGTTATTAAAGATATAACAACAACAGAAACAAGAGGATTAATATTAGTTACAGGACCAACTGGTAGTGGTAAAACAACTACACTTGCTTCAATCATTGAATATATTAATCAAAACTACCATAGACATATTATCACTATTGAAGACCCAATTGAATTTAAATATAAACCTGCAAAATCAATAGTAAATCAAAGAGCTATAGGACAAGATGCTTTAAGCTTTCAAGATGCACTAAGAGCAGCTTTAAGGGAAGACCCTGATATTATTCTAGTAGGTGAGATGAGAGATTTAGAAACCATTGAAGTAGCAATGCACGCAGCAGAAACAGGACACTTAGTTTTAAGCACACTTCACACAATTAATGCACAAGAAACATTAAATAGGGTTTTAGGAATGTTCCCTAAAGAAGAGCAAAACAGAATTAGAAGTTCATTTTCTGGAGTATTAAAGGCTGTTATTTCTCAAAGATTATGTAAAACCACAGATGGAAAAAGAACAGCTGCTATTGAAGTTTTAAGAGGAAATGAGCGTATAAAAAGACTTATTTTAGAAGGTAGAGAAAACTCAATAGGTGATGTATTAAAAGAAGGCACAATGAAAATGCAAAGTTTTGACCAACATTTGCTAATGCTATATAAATCAGGAAGAATTACAGAAGAAGAAGCGTATGATAAAGCAAGTAATGCAAATGACTTGAAAGTATTAATTGATGGTTATAAATTTGGAGAAGCTAAAAAATCATCATCTAATGTAAGCACTGGTTTTCAATTTAAACTTGCTTCTCAAGAAGAATAATATTTTTATTAAACTTTTTATAGTATTATTCACACTTATTTTTTTTGAAAGGACATTTTATGTTAGAAGGACAAATTAGACAGAGTATTGGTAGAAAGTCAGCTAAAGCTGCTAGACAAGATGGTATGCTAATTGCTAATATCTATGGCAAAGGCGTTGAAAATATCCATGCGGTATTTAAAACAAACGAATTTATTAAAGAAGTTCGTAAAAAAGACGGATTAATTTTCCCTGTTAGTGTTGATGGTAAAACTTATGAAGTTGTAATTGTTGATTATCAACACCATCCAGTAACTAGCGAAATTAAGCACGTTGATTTAAAAATAGCACTAAAAGGTGTTGAGAGCTTTTATATGGTTCCAGTAAAAGTTGTAGGAACTGCAAAAGGTCTTAAAAATAAAGGTGTATTAATTCAATCAAAACGCCGCTTAAAAGTAAAATGTAAAGCAGAAAATTTACCTAATTTCTTTGAATTAGATGTAACTGATTTAGATGTTGGTGATGCTTTATTAGTAAGAGATATTAAAGTTGCTGATAATGTAAAAATTATTGACGCTGGTCGTGTAGCTGTTGTTGGAGTTGAAAAAGCTAGATGATTTTAGTAGTAGGCTTAGGAAATCCTGGCGAGAAATATGCAAATACTCGCCACAACCTAGGCTTTATGTTAATTGATAAATTACTTAACTCTTCTTACACTAAACAAAGTTTAAACTGTAATGGAGAACTTTATAAAAAACAAAATATATTACTACTCAAACCACTAACCTATATGAATAATTCAGGGGAAAGTGTAAAGAAAGTCGTAGATTTTTATAAACCAGAAAGAATAATTGTATGCCACGATGAAATGGATATAAATTTTTCTAAGCTAAAAATTAAAAAAGGTGGTAGTTCTGGTGGTCATAATGGATTAAAATCCATAGATAACTTTATAGGTAATGATTATGAAAGAATTAGATTAGGGATTGGAAAACCTGATTTAAAATATGAAGTTATTAATTATGTTCTTGACAATTTTAATGAAAATGAAAAAAAAGAATTAGAAAATTTCTTAAATTATTCAAAAGACGCTTTAGAATATCTTTTGGACAATGATATATTAAAAACTCAAAATAAATTTCATAATTAAACACTTTCAAAT
>NZ_JAHCZE010000037.1:0-15904 GCF_018501205.1 Campylobacter sp. 2018MI01
TCCTTGCTCAAAGTAATGAAGATAAAGAAAGATTAGAATATTTTAATGCTAAAAATATAGAAGTTTTTACAAATATAAAGATTACAAATAAGCCAATAGTTACTAAGCAATTAAGCAAAAATAAAGAAATAATTTTAATTGCAAGCACTCACGAAAATGAAGAAGAAATAATTCTAAATAAGCTAGATAAAAATTTCTTAAAAGATAAATGTCTAATAATAGCACCAAGACACCCTGAAAGATTTCACAAGGTTGAAAAATTGCTTAATAATAAAGGCTTTAACATTGTAAAATATAGCAATGATTGTGATGGATATTTAAAAAGTGAAGTATTTTTGCTAGATACTTTAGGAGAATTGATTAATTTTTATTCAATTAGTGATTATGTGATTTTGGGTGGTTCTTATACTAAAATAGGCGGACATAATTTCGCCGAAGCTGCGTTTTTTGGCTGCAAAATCACTTCAGGAACTAATGTATTTTCTCAATATTCAAGCCTAAAATGTATAGAAAATATAAAAATTAGTGATGATATTGATTTTACAAATGTTAAAAATGCTAAAATCAAAAACGAATATACTTTCAACGCATTATGCGAAATATTAGATAGGAAAATAAATGAAACAAGATAAAGCATATAAATTATTAGCAATTCAAGAAGGAATTTCAAATTCAGCTGCTAAAGAATTAATAGATTTAGGTTTAGTAATGCACGGGGGCAAAAGATTAGAGATTGCAAGGGGTCTTATGCCTGTTAATACTATTTTTAAACTTGCAAAACCAGAGCTTAGCGTATTGTTTGAAGATGATAATTTATTAGCTATTAATAAGCCAATTGGTATTGCGAGCGAACATATTAAAAATAATTACACTCTTTTAAATAGACTTGATAAGGATACAAGTGGCATTGTATTATTTGCTAAAAATGAAGAGTTTTTAAAGGCTGCAAAAAACGAATATAAAAAAGAAAAAGTGCAAAAACTCTACCTAGCAATTACTAATAAAATCGTAAGCGAAGGAATGGAGATTGATGAGCCGATTTTAACCATAAAAGGCAAAAGTGCATTTAGCAAAATTAGTAATAGCGAAAACGCAAAATATGCTTATACTAAAATAGAGCCTTTAATTATAGAAGGTAAAAAAACCTTATTAAAAGTGCAAATTGCAACAGGTAGAACCCATCAAATAAGAGTTCATTTAAATAGCGTTGGTCTAGGAATTTTAGGCGATGTTAAATATAGTAAAATAATTAGCTCAAGGCTAATGCTTCATTGTGCTAGGACAAAAATATTTGATTATGATATAAAAACTCCTATGCCAAATGATTTTCATAAAGACTTTGAATTAAAAGGGCTTAATTTAGACTTTTTATTTTAATTTTTAATGCTTTTAAGATAGTTTTTATTTTAAAAGCATTGGAATTTTATAAATTATACTTTACCAACGATAAAGCTTATAATTATTACACTTTGTTTAATTGCTGAAATTAAAATAAATCCCTTTAAGCATAGTAAAGGAATAATAATGTTAGATGTAATGCAAATTCAAGAAATTTTACCACATAGACCACCATTTTTGTTAGTTGATAAAATCACAGAAATCAATCTTGATGAAGGTTATGTATTAGGTTATAAAAATGTTAGTATAAGTGATCAAGTATTTGCAGGACACTTTCCAGGTCATCCGATTTATCCAGGAGTTTTAATATTAGAAGGAATGGCTCAAACGGGTGGAATTTTAGCTTTTCAAAGTATGAAAGATAGTGTTGATCCTAAAAGCAAGGTAGTATATTTTACAGGAATGGAAGAAGTAAAATTCAAATCACCAGTAAGACCAGGCGATAAATTAGTATATAAAATGAGCGTTGTTAAAAATCGTGGAGCAATGTGGGTGTTTAGTGGCGAGGCTTATGTAGATGATACATTATGCACTCAAGCAATTTTAAAAGCGATGATAGTAGATAAATGATTTCAGATTTAGCAATAATAGAAAATGGTGCAAAAATAGGCAAAAATGTTAGCATTGAGCCTTTTGCATATATAGGAAGTAATGTAGAAATTGGTGATAATTGCATTGTTAAAAGTGGTGCAAGAATTTTAGGAAATACAAAAATAGGAAATAATTGCAAGATTTTTTCTTATGCTATTTTAGGTGATATTCCACAAGATATTTCTTATAAAAACGATGATTTTTCAGCTTTAATAGTAGGTGATAATACAATTATTCGTGAGTTTTGCACTATAAATTGTGGCACACAAAAAGGCGATGGATACACAAGAGTTGGAAATAATAATTTCATAATGGCTTATGTTCATATTGCACACGATTGCACCTTAGCTGATAATATAATTTTAGCAAACAATGTAACCTTAGCAGGGCATGTTGAAGTTGGCTCATTTAGTGTGATTGGCGGACTTACTCCGGTTCATCAATGGGTTAAAATAGGCGATTATTGTATGCTTGGAGGTGCTTCAGCATTATCTCAAGATTTACCACATTTTTGTCTAGCTGAAGGTAATCGTGCTTATGTTAGAAGTCTTAATTTAGTAGGGCTTAGAAGACATTTAGAAAAAGATAAAATAAATGAATTAAGTGAAGCATTTAGTAAGATTTTTAGAAGCAAAACAGGGCTAATTAGCGATAGAGCAAAAGCTTTATATGAGAGTTCAAATTCTGCCGAAGTTGTTAAATTATGCTCGTTTATTTTAAATACAAAGCGTGGAATTCCAGTGAAAGGAAATGATAATGAGCAATAATATTTGTAGTTTTTGTGGCAAATCTTATCCGTTTGACCTACTTTCAAATGGTAAAAATAATACAATTTGTCCTACTTGTGCTGGTGTTATATTTAAAATGTATGATGCTAAAAATAAAGAATTAGCAGTAGATGAGGTAGCTGATAGTTTAAAAGATATAAGTTCAAAAGCTTTAAAATCTCATTTGGATAATTATGTAATAGGTCAGGATAGAGCAAAAAAGGTTTTAAGCGTAAGCGTTCATAATCATTATAAAAGGCTTATGAGTAATGCTGATGAGAGTGATGTGGAATTAGCAAAATCAAATGTTTTATTAGTAGGACCTACAGGAAGTGGTAAGACACTTTTAGCTCAAACTATGGCAAAAGCACTTGATATTCCTATAGCAATTTGCGATGCTACGAGTTTAACTGAAGCTGGGTATGTAGGAGAAGATGTTGAAAATATCTTAACAAGACTTTTACAAGCAGCTGATTATAATGTTGAGCGTGCAGAATGTGGGATAATTTTCATTGATGAAATTGATAAAATCGCAAGAAAGGGAGAAAACCGCTCAATTACAAGGGATGTAAGCGGAGAAGGCGTTCAGCAAGCATTGCTTAAGATAATAGAAGGTAGCGTTGTAAATGTCCCACCACAAGGCGGTAGAAAACACCCAAATCAAGAATTTATTCAAGTTGATACTTCAAATATTTTATTTATTTGTGGTGGTGCTTTTGATGGAATTGAAGAGATTTTAAAGCAAAAGCAAGGCGAGAATGTAATGGGTTTTGATACTACTAGCGTTAAACTTAGTGAAGATGAATTGTATTCACATATTGAGCCTGATGATTTGATTAAATTTGGTCTAATTCCTGAATTAGTTGGAAGATTGCACGCAATTGCAAGTCTTAATGAAATTAGTGAAGAAGATATGGTAAGAATTTTAATTGAGCCAAAAAATTCAATAATTAAGCAATATCAAAAGATTTTTGAATTTGATGGTGTTAAATTAGAATTTGATAAAGACGCACTTTTAGCTATTGCTAAAAAAGCTCTTGATAGAAAAACAGGAGCAAGAGGTCTTCGTGGGATATTAGAGCAATTATTACTTGATTTAATGTTTGATTTAGATAAATATGAAGGTTATGAAATCGTTATAAATAAAGATTTTGTTAATGGCGAAGGCGATGCTATTTTTTTAAAAATTAAGGATAATAAATGATACTAGACCATTTAATAGGGTTATTTTCAAGTGATATGGGTATTGATTTAGGCACAGCAAATACTCTTGTGCTAGTAAAAGATAAGGGTGTAGTAATTGATGAGCCAAGTGTTGTAGCAGTTCAACATACAAAATATGGAAAGAGCAAAATTTTAGCAGTTGGTAAAGAAGCTAAAGAAATGCTAGGCAAAACTCCTAGCGATATTCAAGCAATTCGCCCTATGAGAGATGGGGTTATAGCTGATTTTGATATGACTGAAAAAATGATTAGATATTTTATTGAAAAAACACATAAAAGAAAGAGTTTTTTACGCCCTAGAATATTAATATCAGTTCCTTATGGTCTAACTCAAGTTGAAAGAAAAGCAGTTCGCGAAAGTGCTTTGAGTGCTGGTGCAAGAGAAGTGTATTTGGTTGAAGAGCCAATGGCTGCAGCAATTGGTGCAAATCTTCCCGTGCAAGAACCTGTAGGCTCATTAGTAGTTGATATTGGTGGTGGAACTACTGAAATAGGAGTTATTACTCTAGGTGGTCTTCATACTGCAAAAAGTATTAGAACAGCAGGAGATAAGTTAGATAGCTCAATTGTAAATTATGTAAAAGAAAAATACAATCTAATAATAGGCGAAAGAACTAGCGAAGATATTAAAATCCAAGTTGGTTCAGCTATTCAATTACCTGAAGAATTAACTATAGTTGTTAAAGGAAAAGACCAAGTAAAAGGGCTTTTAAGTAAGGTTGAGCTAAGTAGCGAAGATATTCGTGAAGCTATAAAAGAGCCTTTAAAAGAAATTGCTGATGCGCTTAAGTTCGTATTAGAAAATACAAAACCAGAACTTGCAGGCGATATTGTAGAAAATGGTATAGTGCTAACTGGTGGTGGAGCATTAATCCGTGGAATTGATAAATATTTAAGCGATATTGTAAAATTACCTGTTTATGTTGCTGATGAGCCACTTCATGCAGTAGCAAGAGGAACTGGAAAAATACTTGAAGAGATTTCTTTACTAAGACAAATAGTAAATGATGAATAAATTTAAATTATTACTCCTAATATGCGTTTTGCTTACATCTTCTTATTATTTTGTAGCAGATGTTAAAAATGCTGTTTTAGGGGTTAATGATTTTGTTTTAAATAAGCTTTATAATGCTTATGATTACACCAAACAAAATATTACTAAATATTTTAATCAAGTAAATCAGATAGATGAATTAAGCACAGAAAATAAAAAGCTAAAACAATACAAATTCTTATATGATAATTTAGTTATAGAATATAACAATCTTGCAAAAGCCCATAATCTTAAAAAATATGAATTTGAATTAGCCTTAACTAGGGTATTATCTTATGAAAAAATTGGAAGTTTGACTAAATTTTGGATGAGTTATGATGGTATAAAGCCTGATATTACTTATGGTTTGATATATGATAATAATGCAGTGGGGATTATGTATTCAAATAATAATAGAGCTTATGCACTTAGTTTAAACGATGAAAAATGTGTTTTTTCTGTGGTTGTTGGGGAAAATAAAACTCCTGCTATTTTACAAGGTAGTAAAAATTCAATTTATGTTAATTTCGTTACTGATTATAAAGAATTAAATATAGGAGATTTGGTTTATACGAGTGGAAAGGATTTGATTTTTCCAGAGGGTATTTATGTTGGAAAAGTAGTAAAAATCATAGATGAAGCTGGGTATAAAAGAGCTATTTTAGAAGATACAAAAACTCTTAGTCCTTATAGATATGTTTATATGGTAAGTGCTAAAGAGAACTCACAAGAAATTAAAAATTAAAATCTTAAATTATTTTTTATTAATTTACCCTTTGTTAATAGGGGGGGGGTGTAGAATAATTACTTCATTTTAAAAAAGGAGTAATTATGGATAAGAGTTCCATTTTAATGCTACTTGATAATAAAATTTCAAGCGAGCAAAAGTTTATGCTAAATGATAAACTTGATAATTTAAGCGAAGAAAAATATAAAAACCTTCCACTAATCCCGTTAAAAAGTCCAATTTTAGCAGCAGTTTTAGGATTTTTCTTCGGAGTTTGGGGTGTTGATAGATTTTATCAAGGAAATATGCTTTTAGGATTTTTAAAAATAGGTCTATTTTTAATAGGCTTGGCTTCGACACTTATATTTATCGGAGTTTTTATTTTATGGGCTTTATATATTTATGTATTAGTTGATATATATTTTGTATATAAAGCAGTTCAAAAAGACAATTACACAAAAATATTACAAATAATAGGATGATTTTATGAAAACAGATTTTTTAATTTCTAACAAAGGTCAAGAATTAATCAAAAATGAAGAAGAATTAAGAGTAAAGTTGAGTGAATTTGTAGGAGAATTGCCAAATGCTGCAATAGTTGATGAATTAAGCAATGCGGCAAAATACTATACAAATAATGGTGAATCAAATATAGCAAGATATTCTTTTAGACTAAAAGATATATGTCTTCCTACATTGTTGTTTAGTTATTTTAGTTATGCGTTGCGTTCTATGTGGATTTATGCAGGAATTGTTTATGGGGCAATTGTGGTTTTATCTTTTTTTGGTTATTTTTGTTTTAAACCAAAGGGCTTATCAAATTCTTTTGATTTTTCTTATATTAGTTATGTTTTAATTTATGTGATTATCAGCGTTTTAACAAGCGCAACTTATAGATATTTTTTATTAAAAGAATTTTTCACTAAATACGAATTAACACTTATTAGCAAACCTAGAAAACCCATAAATATCTTAATAGCTATTGGATTTATTATTGCTTTATTATTAGTTATAAAATTAATTAGCCTTTTTATTGTAGGTGCTAGCGTAATGGCTATTGGTGGTGTAACTAGATGGTAAGAATAGGAATTTAAAATTCCTATTTTATATAGCTTAAAGATTTTTTAAGCTTTTTTAATCTTTCTAAATCTTTATGCTTTAATTTTAGTAAAGTTTCAATTAATTGAGTATGCAAGGCTTGTAATTCTACTAATTCATCTTTACTTAGAGTATCTAGCCAATTGCTATTAATTTTATCTTCTAGCTCATTGGCTAAACTTTCTAATTCGTAAAAGTCTTCATTAACTAATGCTAATTTGATTTTAGTTATCAATGTTTGCTCTCTAAATATGAAATTACGCCTAAAGCAGCGTTAGCACCATCAGCCGCAGCACAAACAACTTGTCTTGGAGCATCTACTCTTAAATCTCCTGCAGCAAACAAGCCTTCAACACTCGTTCTCATTTTTAAATCAACCTTAACAGCATCTCCTACCATTTCGCATAAAAATGAGCCATCAGTTTGTTTTAATACTTCATTTCTCACATCAAGTCCTACGAAAGTAAATATCCCTGGAACTGCTAAATCTTTTTTGCTACCATCATTAAATACTATTTTAACGCCTGTAACTCCAGCATTATCTCCTACAACTTCTTCTACTTTAGCATTTAAAATAAACTCAATTTTTTCATTTTTCTTAGCTCTTTCAACGGTTGATGGAGCTGCACGAAAACCTTCTCTTCTGTGGATTAAATATACTTTAGAGCATAGATTAGCTAGATAAAGTGCTTCTTCAAGTGCGGTATCTCCACCACCTAAAACTGCTACTTCTTTTTTTCTATAAAACGCACCATCGCAAGTTGCACATGTGCTTACTCCACGACCAAAAAATTCATTTTCGCCTATAAAACCAGCTTTTTTAGGAGCTGCTCCTGTGCAAACTATAACAGCTTTAGCATCATCGCTTGAATTATCAGAGAAAATTATTTTAAAATTCTCGCCATTTTTTTCAACTCTAATTACTTCTTTTTGCTCAATTTTTAGACCAAATCTAGTGCTTTGCTCACTCCAAGGTGCCATAAAGCTAATTCCATCCATTACGGTTGCAACGCCTGGGTAATTCTCCATCTCACTTGAGCTTGTGATTTGTCCGCCTGGCATAAATTTTTCATACATTACAACATTTTTAAGCCCACCACGAGTTGCATATAATCCCGCACTAAGACCAGCAGGGCCACCACCAATAATAGCTAAATCTAACATTTTATCTCCTAATTAATAATTTTTATTATTTAATAATAACTTTATTAAGTTAATCAAGTTTAAAATTTATTATACTTTAATTCGTTACCAAACAATCTAATTTTGTCTTTTTTATAATCACTTCTAAGTGGGCTTAAATAACTTTTATATTCAATAGGATAAATTCCTGCAATATCACAAATTAAATGTATTAAATCATCGCTCATAAAAGGTAAATCTTTAGCTTTATTTAAATCTTTTAATAGTTTTTTATGATTTTCTTTAAAAGAATTTGAATAAAGGATTATAAAAGGTATTTCAGCAGTAATTTTATCTAAAATATGCCCTAAAACAGATTTGCTTTTATCATCATATAAGCTTTCAGCATGGTCGCTTAAATAAATTATCAAACTATCATCATTTTTAAATATATCATAAATATTTTGGATTATATAATCAGTATAAAGTATGGAATTATAATATTCTGCTATGCTTTTTTTATCGCTTATATTAGTTTTAATATCGCTTTCATTAAATTTTGCAAATTCTTTAGGATAGCGTTTTTTATAATTTCCGTGATTTCCTAAAAGATGAATTACTATGAAATTATTATCACTTAATTTTAGGTTTTTAATAATAGGCAATAAAACCCCATCATATTTTGCATAACTTAAAGTATCGCTAGAGCTCATATATTTATTTGTAAAATAAGAAAAATCACTCATAATACCAACACTAGCAGCATTATTTCCCCATTCGCTAATATAGTCTTGATTAGATATCCAAAAGGTTTTGTAATTTGCTAATTTGAATAAATTAATAATGTCTAAATTCTCATAAAATTTTCTTTCACTTAAATTATCTAAATTAGCAAAATTAAGCAATACACTCATTACCGGATTTGTAGAAGCATAAGGGGCAATAACATCAGAATAAATTATTTTATTTTTTATATTTATTAGATTAGGTGTGGTGTTTAATCCTTGCCCGTAGTCTTGATAAGCACTTCTTCTTGAGCTTTCTCCTATTATTAAAACTATATTTTTTATGTTTTCATTAGCTTTTAATTTTTCGTGATTATTAGCAATTTTTAAATAACTCTCTTGCATTATTTTAGAATTAATCAAAATATCATCTGTATAAATTAATTCTTTATTAAATTTAATAAAAGGAATATTTATATATCTACTAAAATCATATTTAATAGCTCTTCTTAAATCATTCCCAAAGCACACTACAAAGATTAAAATAATAAAAGCTATGTTTAATTTGTTATTTATCTTTATATTTATTTTAATTTTTAGTAAAATTAAAGCCACAATCATAAAAATTAAAATTCCAAAGAATTTAAAATTAATATATATTGATATAAACTCAATACTTTCAGCCATATTTGTATTTAAAAATGCTTCTAAGAAACTTGGATTTAAAAAATTATTAAAATTAATTACTAAAAAAGATTGAATAAAGATTACAAAGAAATTATAAATTATTAAAAATCTTAAAATACCCCCCCCCATAAGGGATTTTAGATTTTAGAATATAGATTAGAAAATATACAAACAAGATTATAAAAATTAGCGTAACTGAAGTAGATTTTATATATTTTAAATCTTGAATAATGCCTTGATTTATAATCTTATTAGAAAACAATACTAAGCAAAAAATATTGCTTAGTGTAAAATATAAAAATATTCCAAAATGCTTTAAAACAAATTCAGTAAAATTATTCTTCATCTTTAGCCTTTTTTTGCAAGATATTTAGGGTTGTATTTACTATACTAAATGCTAAAGCAGTATAAATATATGCTTTATTTATATGAATATTTAAACCTTCAACTATTAAAACGCCACCAACTAAGACTAAAAATGTTAAAGCTAGAGTTTTTAATTCTTGGAATTTTTCTACCAAATCTCCAATCCATTTACTAGCAATCATCATAAACATCATAGCAATTATTACAGCTAATATCATAATACTAAGCTCATCAGCAATTCCTACTGCAGTAATGACACTATCTAAAGAAAAAATTATATCAATTAAAGCAATTTCAATTATTACAACAAAGAAATTTGAGCTAGCCTTAAAATTACTATTATCACTATGCTCGTTTTTTTGCATTGATATTAGTTCTTTAATTGATTTAATTATTAAAAATATTCCACCACCAATTAAGACAATATCTCTACCGCTAAAATCTTGACCTAAGATATTAAATAAAGGTTTTGTAAGTTTAACAAGCCAAAAGATACTAAATAAAAGTGCTATACGAGTTAGCATAGCAAAACCAAGCCCTAAAATACGGCCTTTGTTTTGAAGGTGTTTTGGTAATTTACTTACTAAAATAGTAAGAAAAATAATATTATCTATACCTAAAACTATCTCAAGTAATACTAAAGTTACGAAAGATAATATGCCTTCTGAAGTGAAAATCCATTCAAACATAGTTGTCCTTTTTATTGATTAAAAAATGCTATCCTAACCGAAATTTTTTAAAGGAGATTAAATGAGATTAGAACACGATTTTTTAGGTGAACTTGAAATTGCTGATGATATTTATTATGGAGTTCAGACCTTAAGAGCAGTGCAAAATTTTGACATTTCAGGAAAGCGTTTAAAGGACTTTCCAAGACTAATTATATCTTTTGCGAAAGTAAAAAAAGCAGCAGCTTTAGCTAATTATGAATTAGGTTTAATTAATGAAGAGATTAAAAACGCTATTTGTTTTGCTTGTGATGAATTAATAGCTGGAAAATATAAAGACCAATTCGTTGTAGATATGATACAAGGTGGTGCAGGAACTTCTACAAATATGAATGCAAATGAAGTTATAGCAAATATTGCTTTAGAAAAATTAGGACATAAAAAAGGTGAGTATGAGTATTGCCATCCAAATGACCATGTGAATTTATCTCAAAGCACAAATGATGCTTATCCAACATCTTTAAGAGTTGCTTTATATGATTATTTAAGTGATTTAATGAAAGCTATGAATTATTTAAAAGCAGCTTATGAAAGAAAAGCAATTGAGTTTAAAGATATTATAAAAATGGGAAGAACCCAGCTTCAAGACGCAGTTCCGATGACTTTAGGAAGAGAATTTAAAACTTTTGCTGTAATGCTTGGCGAAGATATACAAAGAGTTAGCGAAGCAAGAAGCTTAATTTTAGAAATTAACTTGGGTGCAACTGCTATCGGAACAGGAATTAATTCTCATCCTGATTATCCACCAATCGTTGCAAAACACCTTCAATATATAACAGGTGCAAATTTTGTAATAGCAGATGATTTAATAGAAGCTACACAAGATACAGGAGCTTTTGTTCAAATTAGTGGAGTTTTAAAAAGAGTTGCAACAAAATTAAGTAAAGTTTGTAATGATTTAAGATTACTTTCTAGTGGTCCAAAATGTGGCTTAAATGAAATTAACTTACCAAAAATGCAACCAGGCTCATCAATTATGCCAGGTAAGGTAAATCCAGTTATCCCTGAAGTGGTAAATCAAGTGTGTTATTATGTAATTGGTGCTGATGTTAGTGTTACTTTAGCTTGCGAGGGTGGACAATTACAATTAAATGTATTTGAACCACTTGCAGCATATAGTTTATTAAATAGTATTTGTATGCTTGAGCGTTCTATGAAGACTTTAGCTGATAAATGTGTAGATGGTATCACAGCAAATAAACAAATATGCGAAGATTTTGTGATGAATAGTATAGGAATTGTAACTGCGCTAAATCCTTATATAGGTTATGAAAATAGCGCAAGTATTGCAAAAGAAGCATTGCAAACTGGTGCAAGAGTTTATGATTTAGTTTTAGAGCGTAAATTAATGGATAAAGAAAAGCTTGATAAGATTTTAAGTCCTGAGTTTATGTTAAAGCCACATATGGGAGAAATTAAATAATATTTTGAAATAGGAATTTTAAATTCCTATTTCTTTAAAAGTAATAGATAATAATTTAATCTAAATAATAAAAATTATTATTTATTGCTTTTGTTTAAATTTAGCTAATTTTTTTTAGTTAAAATTTATCTTTAACAATCACAAGGAATAACAATGTATAAGATGATATCAAGTATGAAATTAAGCATAATTTTGTTTTTGTTGTTTGCTTTTGCTAGTGGTTTAGCAACTTTTATAGAAAGCAAATATGGAACTCCTACAGCTTGGGCTTTAATATATGCTAGCTGGTGGTTTGCTGCTATTCAGGTATTGCTAGGAATTAATTTATTTTTTGCAATATTTAGATATAAAATGTATGAAAAATTACCGCTTTTTATATTCCATCTTAGTTTTTTATTTATGCTACTTGGCTCGGCACTTACTAGGTATTATGGATTTGAAGGATATATTCATATAAGAGAAAATGAAACTTCAAATATAGTAAGCTCAAGAGAAGCATTTTTTAGTATTTCTGCTATGAAAGATAATAAATACTATTCAAGCGATGAGTTTAAATATATAAGTGTAATAGGTCATAATGATGTAGATATTAACTTAGATTTAGATGGCAAAATAGCTAATTTAAAATTAGAAAAAGTTATTTTACACGCAAAACCAGCTTATAAAGAAGAAATAGGCGGAAAACCTTTTGTGTTATTAAATGTTTCAGGAGAGCAAGGCTCAAGTGCATTAGCTCTTGATGAAGGTAGATTTGTTGTATTAGGAGAAGTTGTAATAGCAAATAAAAAAGCTATTTCAATGAATGCTAAGCTTTTAGAATTTAACGAAAACAAAATTAAAGCGAATTTTGATTTAGAAATATTTGATGTTAAAAATAAGAAAAATATAAAATTATTAGCTGATAATGAATTTAGCCTTGATGATGGAATGGTAATTTCATTTGAAAATTACAAAATTGGATTTGATAAATTTTACAAAAACGGCGTTAAATACTACGAAGATAGCAAAGATAGCGAGTATCCAAATGCTTATTTAGTAAAAGTAACTTATGATAATGATAGTTTATACGCATATTTATTTGAAGGAGAAGGGCAAAAAATTACTCTAGCAAATCAAACTTTTAGCATATCTTATACTGCTAAATTACTTGAATTACCATTTAGCTTTACTTTAAACAAATTTGAATTAGAGCGTTATATGGCTTCAAATTCTCCGAAATCTTATGCAAGTTATATTAGAATAAATGATGATGAAAGTAAGGATTATAAGATTTATATGAATAATGTATTAGACCATAAAGGTTATAGATTTTATCAAAGCTCATACGATAAAGATGAGCTAGGAACTATTTTAAGTGTAAATCAAGACCCAGGCAAAATACCAACTTATATTGGATATTTATTATTAGGTATAGGATTATTTTTAAACTTGATTTACAAAAACTCACGCTTTATGATTTTAACAAAACGCTTAGCAAAAATGAGTTCATTAGTGCTTTTACTTAGTGCTTTAACTCCGCTTTTACATTCTGATGACATTAATGAAGCTATAGATAATGCTAATAAAAATCTAGCCCCAGTTAGCCTAGAAGAGCATGTAAAAGAATTAAGCGTTTTACCAGTTCAAAAAGACAATGGAAGAATAGCTCCATTTGGCTCATTAGCACTTGATTTAGTAAATAAAATTCATAAAACAAGCACTTATCAAGGCAAAGATGCAACAGAGCTTTTAATATGGATTATGAGTGATTTTAAAGACTTTTCTAAAGAAAAATTTATTTATCTAAGCAATCAAGAAATAAGAGATTTTTTAAATCTTGGCAAGGGTAAATATGCTAGTTTTTACGATTTTTTTCCAAATAATGTATATGCTTTAAAAGATGAAGTAGATAAAGCTTTAAGAACCAATCCAAACAAGCGTGGAACTTATGAAAAAGAATTATTAAAAGTTGATGAGCGTTTAAATCTTTTATATTACGCTTCTTTAGGTGGTTATGTAAGAGCTAGTTTTGAAGATGGTAAAGCTTTAAATGTTTTAGAAACTAGCAAACCTGATTTAAAAGCTTATTTTTTATCATTAATAAATGCAAATAAAGACAATAATTATGCTTTAAGCTCAAAGATTTTAAATGAAATTAAGGCAAGTCAAGGAACTAATATTGATGAAGCAAAATTTAAATTAGAAATCGCTTTTGATAAGGTAGGTATTTTTACAAAATTAAGCCCTGTTTATTTATTAGGTGGTTTGGTGCTATTAATTTTAGTATTTTCAAGAATGATTAGTGGTAAAACAAGTCTAAAAACTGCCTTTAAAATAGTTTATTATCTAAATATTTTAGTTTTCATAGTTCATACAATTGCACTTGCTATTAGGGGATATTTAAGTGGTCATGCACCTTGGTCAAATTCTTATGAAAGTTTATTGTATATTTCTTGGGCATTAAGCTTAAGTGGTATTGTATTTTCTAAAAAAAGTCCTATTTCATTATCGCTTACATCAATTCTTGCAGCTATTGTTTTAATGGTAGCTCATCTTAGTTCAATTGACCCACAAATAGGCAATCTCGCACCTGTTTTACAAAGTTATTGGCTAACAATTCATGTTAGTATCATAACTGCTAGTTATGGATTTTTAGGTCTATGTGCTTTACTTGGAATTTTTGTATTAGTTTTATTTATTATGTTAGGAAAAAATAAAAAGCTAAATGAAAGAATAAAATCAAATATAAAAGAAGCTACAATGATTAACGAAATGGCTATGATTTTAGGCTTATCATTGCTTACTTTAGGCAATTTCTTAGGTGGTGTTTGGGCTAATGAATCTTGGGGAAGATATTGGGGCTGGGATAGTAAAGAAACTTGGGCTTTAGTATCTATTTTGGTTTATGCTGCAGTTTTACATATTAGAATGATTAAAGGAATAAATAATCAATTTACATTTGCAGTATGCTCTATGTTTGCATATTTGAGTATTATTATGACTTATTTTGGAGTGAATTACTTTTTAACAGGTATGCACTCATATGCTGCAGGAGAAGCTGCTAGCGTGCCTATTTATGCTTACATTAGCGTAGGAGTTATGGCGTTATTAGCGATTGTTGCAAGTAAAAATAAAAAGGAAGCAGAACTTTTATGAGAGATAATGTATTTATAATTGTCGGCGTAGTAGCTTTTTTAGTAATTATTGCTCTAGTTTTTTATTTTATAATTAAGAGCTCAAAAAATAAAGAAAATCAAATTCTTACACAAGAAAAGCAAGAAGTAGTCAAGAAAGTAAATGCTTTAGATGATTTGATAAAAGCAGCAAAGAGTGCAAAAACTCCAGCTGCTTTAAATAAAGTAGTTTTAGCGTTTTTACAAAGTCAAAGTCTTGAAAATAGAGCAAGTCTTACAACTTTAAGTGAAGATGCTAAAAAAAAATTAGGATTTATTAGTGTTGTTTGTGCTAACAAATGTGCTGAAGCAAAATTAATTGCTTTTTTAAATCACGAATTGGGTAAAAAATATCCAAGTTACAAAAGAGAAATAGATTTATATGAGAATTTAGGACTTGCAAGAAGAAGGATGAAGTAATTGAATAAACTTTATTTTAGATATCTTGCTAGCCTTTATCTTAAAAATTGTTTAATTTTTATTATTGCTTTTGTAGGATTTTATTTATTTATAGATATTTTAATTAATTATAAAAAGCTGCATTTAAATACCAATATATTCTTATTATATATTGTATATACAATGCTTACAGCTTTTTATTATATATTGCCAATAGCTTTAATACTTGCTATGATTTTTACAAAAATATCTCTTATTAAAAAAAATGAATTTATAGCGTTTTATTCTTTAGGACTTAGCAAAAACGCAAGTGTTAAACCTATAATGTTTATAAGTTTAATAATAAGTTTTATCGCAATTTTTTTAAACTATACAAATATTGCTTATGCAGAAAACTATAAAAGTAATATTTTAAAATACGGATATTTAAGCAAAGAACAAATGGATTTATTTTTTAAATATCAA
>NZ_JAHCZE010000038.1:0-15750 GCF_018501205.1 Campylobacter sp. 2018MI01
TTTTTAAATGACAATAATGAAATAGTCAAAATGAGCGAAGGCTCTAAAGTTGTGTTTTTTGAAAATAACGAATTAATCATTAGCGAAATCAAAAAACATTTAAATTTATTTGAAATCACTGAAATAAAAAATCATACTTATATGTTATATAAAGGCGATAAAAATAAATTTATTAATGAATTAAATGTATTTAACGAAGGGTTATTTTTATGATTTATATAGTTTCTTTTGCGTTTTCTTTTTTGATGCTTTATTATTTAGCTTTAGTATTGCAGTTAAATAATTATAAATTTAAAAGAGTTTTATTTAATTTTTCTAAAAAGCGTTGGCATTTTTATTATCTAATAGCACCATTTTTACTCTATGTAATTACTTGTGATATTAATCATTTTTTAGCCTTAGGAGTGGCTATAATTTATCTTTTAGCTTTAATTTTTTTAGCAAAAAATATTGATAAACCTTTAGTATTTACAGCTAGGATTAAGAGATTATTTTTATTTAATTTATTAGGTGCTTTTGTATTTACCCCAATTCATTTTTATTACAAACTTGACCCACATACCTTAGATATTATAATTTTTGCATTTTTACTTTCGTATATTTGTGAGTATTTTGTAAATAAGAGTTTTTATGATAAAGCTTACAATAAAATAAGCAATTTAAAAGATTGTAAAGTAGTATTAATCACTGCAAGTTATGGTAAAACAAGTATCAAACATTACCTAGCTAGTATTACTCAAAACTATTTTAAAATTCATTATGCTAAAGGTAGTATTAACACTCTTTTAGGGCTTATTAAAGATATTAATGAAAACCTAGACCCAAATACAAATTTATTAATAATAGAAGCAGGTGCTAGAAAAAAGGGCGATATAGAAGAAATCACAAAATTAGTCCGCCCACATTATGTAATAATAGGACAAATTGGCACAGCCCATTTAGAATATTTTAAAAATATAGAAAATACTAAAGAAGTTAAAAAAGAAGCCCTAAAAAGCACTAGATTAGAATTAGCAATCACTCATAGTAGTGTAGGGGAGAGCTTTAGCTATGATAGTGCTTTAAGTGAGATAAAAGCTAGTTTAGATGGGCTTAGTTTTAAATGCAATGATGAAAAGTATTTTGCTAATTTATTAGGTAGTTTTAATGCTAGTAATTTATGTGCTTGTATTTACCTAGCTAAGGCTTTAGGTTTAAATTACGAGCAAATTAGCAAAGAAATAGCTAATTTAAAAGCTACAGAACATAGATTACAAATCATCTCTCGTGAGCCAAAATTTATAATTGATGATGGGTTTAATGGTAATTATGATGGTATGAGTGATAGTTATAGAATAATTAAAGATTATAATTTAGGCAAAAAAGTCTTAGTTAGTCCAGGGATAATTGAAGCAAGTGAAGAGTTAAACAAAAAACTATGCGAAGTAATTAATGAATGTTTTGATTTAGCAATTATTACAAGTGAGACTAATGCTAAAATATATGATGAGAATTTAAAAATTAAAAAAATCATTCTAAAAGATAAAGCAAAATTAATTGAAACTTTAGCTAATGAAACTAAAGAAAAGGATTTAATAATATTCTCAAACGATGCTCCTAATTTCATATGAAAAAAATAAAATTATTAGCTAAAAAATTTTTTAGATAATAATTTTTATTATTTACCAATTATTATCCTATATTATTTATTATTACTTCACATTTTTAAAAGGAGATATAATGAAACAATTAACAACGGATTTTGGTAACCCAATAGGTTCAAATCAAAACTCACTTAGTGCAGGTGCAATGGGACCGCTTTTAATGCAAGATTATCAGTTGATTGAAAAACTTGCTCATCAAAATAGAGAAAGAATTCCAGAGCGTGCAGTTCATGCAAAAGGAAGTGGAGCTTATGGAGAATTAAGAATAACACAAGATATTAGCAAATATACAAAAGCAAAAGTTTTTGCTAAGGGTGAAGTTACTCCACTTTTCTTACGCTTTTCAACAGTTGCAGGTGAAGCAGGTGCAGCTGATGCTGAAAGAGATGTTCGTGGTTTTGCGATTAAGTTTTACACAAAAGAAGGTATTTGGGATTTAGTAGGTAATAATACTCCTACATTTTTCTTAAGAGATGCTTATAAATTCCCTGATTTTATTCACACTCAAAAAAGAGACCCAAGAACTCATTTAAGAAGCAATAATGCGGCGTGGGATTTTTGGACTTTAACTCCTGAAGCACTACATCAAGTAACAATTCTTATGAGTGATAGAGGAATTCCTGCATCATATCGTCATATGAATGGATATGGTTCTCATACTTATTCATTTATTAATGATAAAAATGAAAGATTTTGGGTTAAATTTCACTTTAAAACCAAACAAGGAATTAAGTGCTTAACAAATGAAGAAGCAGAAAAAATCATTGCAAAAGATAGAGAATCTCATCAAAGAGATTTATATGAGAATATTGAAAAAGGAAATTTCCCTGTTTGGAGTGTAAAAGTTCAAATCCTTGCAGAAAACGAAGTTGAAAAACTTGGATTTAATCCATTTGATTTAACAAAAGTATGGCCTCATAGCATTGTTCCATTAATTGAAGTTGGAGAAATGATATTAAATCGCAATCCACAAAATTACTTTAATGAAGTAGAGCAAGCTGCATTTAGCCCAAGTAATATTGTTCCAGGTATAAGCTTTAGCCCTGATAAAATGCTTCAAGCTAGAATTTTTAGCTATCCTGACGCACAAAGATACAGAATTGGTGCAAACTATCATCAATTACCTGTAAATAGAGCTAGAAATGAAGTTAGCACATATAATGTTGCAGGTGCTATGAATTTTGGTATAGGTGATAATTTAGCTAATGGTGCTTATTATGAGCCAAATACTTTAGGTGGTGCAAGTGAAAATGCTAAATATCTTGAGCCTGATTTGGCAATAGGTAATAGTGCAGCTAGATATGCTCCGCTTGATAATGATTTTTATACACAACCAAGAAATCTATTTAATATCTTACCTGCTGATGAAAAAGAAAGACTATATAAAAATCTAGCAGCAAGTTTTGATGGTGTAAAAGATGAAATCATTGCAAAAGCTCTAGCACATTTTGAAAAAATTAGCCCTGAATATGCAAATGGCGTAAGAAAAGCTTTAGGAAAATAAAATGCAATTAAGTAGTGCCGAATTAGCAAGATACGATGAATTATGTAAAATGGCGTTGGATTTTGCAAGAAATAATGATTACAACACTCTCCTTAACATGATAAAGGCAGGATTTAATGTTGATTTTAAAGACCATCGTGGAAACACACTTTTAATGTTGGCTTGTTATAACGGCTCTTACGAATGCGCTCAAATGCTTATTAGCAATGGTGCAAGTGTTGATATGAAAAATGATAAAGGTCAAACTCCACTAGCTGGAGTTTGCTTTAAAGGTTATTTAAATATCGTAAAACTGCTAGTAGAAAATGGAGCGAATATTGATGAAAACAATGGTTTAGGAATGACTCCTTACACATTTGCTTTAATGTTTGGAAGAACTGAAATTGCTGAATATTTAGCTTCGCAAAAATCTAGTATATTAAAAAAATTAACGTTAAAACTCTTAAAACTCTTCAAAAAAGTATAAAATTTAAAAGCAAATAATATTTTTTATAAATAATTAATATTATTTGCTATTTTATGATATATTTTTGCAAAAAATTTTAAAGGAGATAAAATGTTAAATTGTAACAATCTAAATTCTTTTGTATTATTAACTAAAGCCCATTGACCCTTACTCTTATTTTTTAATTTCCCAAATTTTTATTATTGTTTATTTTTTTAGTTTTTTATTTTTAGCATTTTAAGCTTTATAGCTTTATTGTATTTGCTTGAAAATAAATTTGTTTTATTGTTTTTAAAGGAAAAATTATGAAAAAATTTATTATTTTATTAGCATTTGTAATGCAAATTTTCGCACAAGATTTGATTAAAGTTGGTATGTCGCCTGGTTTTGCTCCGTTTGGATATATAAAAGATGAAAAAATCGTTGGCTTTGATATAGATTTAGTAAATGAAATAGCTAAAGTATTGGATATTAAAGTGGAATTTGTTCCTATGGATTTTGATGCTTTAATGGGTGCTGTTAAATTAGGCAAAATTGATGTGATAGCTTCAGGACTTAGCAATACTCCTGCAAGGGCAAAAAATGTTGAGTTTAGTGATATTTATTACACTGGTTCAAATTGTTTTTTAAGATTAAAATCAAGAACTGATATTAAAGATTTAAATAATTTAGTAGTAGGAGTGCAATTAGGTTCAATTCAAGCTGCAATGCTTAATGAAATTCCTTCGGCAAAACCATTTTTAAATTCTGAGATTTCAAATCTAATCCTAGCATTAGTAAATGGCAAAATAGATGCTGTTATAGTTGATAAATTAGTAGCTAGAGGATACTTAAATACCTATAAAGAAATTGAAATATTTAAAGATTTAAAAGAAAAAGGTGGCACTAGCTTTGCATTTGCTAAAGGTAATATTAAATTAAGAGATGATTTTAATAAGGCTTTAGAAATTGTAAAAAGTCAAGGAATTTATGAAAAATTATTAGAAAAATATGAAATGTGATATTTTTTAATACAAATTTTGTTAATTTTGTTACAAATCGTAACGAAATTAACAAAAAAAATAATTTTTTATTATCATTAACAAAAAATATTGATATTATTATTTAAATTATTTTAAAGGAGAAAAAATGCAAAAGAGTGTTGCTAAATTATTTTTAAGACTTCGTTGATGCTTACTACTATTTTTTAATTTCCCAGATTTTATCATTGTTAATTTTTATTATTGTTAGTTTTATCATTGTTATTTAGGTTATTTTAGTTTTTTGCTCTAAGCAATTTAGTTATTTATTTTTATTAAAAGGATTAATTATGAAAAAGTTATTTTTAGGTTTTGCACTAGTTGCACAAATTTTTGCTCAAGATATTTTAAAAGTAGGAACATCTCCAGGTTATGCACCATTTGAATATATGAAAGATGGTAAAATTGTTGGATTTGATATGGATTTAGTGGAAGAAATAGCAAAAATACTAGATATTAAAGTTGAATTTGTTGCTATTGAATTTGATGGTTTAATCAATGCTTTAAAAGCAGGGAAAATTGATGTTATAGCTTCTGGAATGAACGAAACCCCACAAAGAGCAAAAAGTGTTGATTTTTCTAATTCATATTATAACGGGGTAAATTATTATGTTAAATTAAAAGAAAATACTAATATAAATTCTTTAGAAGATTTATCAAAAGGGGCTAAATTAGGAGCTCAATTAGGCACTTTACAAGCTGATGAAGTTAGTAAAATTAAAGGCGTAAAACCATATTTAAATTCTGAATTAATAGTTTTTGTTTTAGCAACGGTTAATAAAAAAATAGATGGTTTTGTATTAGACGCTGCTGTGGCTAAAGGCTATATTAATACTTATCCTGAACTTAGCGTATTTGCTAAAACACCAATTTTAGGTGATGGAGTGAGTTTTGCATTTGCTAAAGGTAATACAAAATTAAAAGATGATTTTAATAATGCCTTAAAAATTCTAAAAGACAACGGAACTTATGTAAAATTATTACAAAAATACGATTTAGATAATTAAGGAGAAAGTATGAAAAAAATTGTTTTAGCTTATAGTGGTGGGCTTGATACTTCAGCAATTATTCCTTGGCTTAAAGAAAATTATGATTGTGAGGTGTATGCTTTAGTAGCTGATGTGGGTCAAGATAAAAATGAATTAGTAGATGTTAAACAAAAGGCATTTAATTCAGGAGCAAAAGATTGTGTGGTAGTTGATTTAAAAGAAGATTTTGTTAAAAACTATATATATCCTACAATTTTAAGCGGGGCATTATATGAAGGCACATATTTACTAGGCACTTCAATGGCAAGACCGGTAATTGCTAAGGCTTTAGTTGATTATGCAATAAGCATTAATGCTGATGCTATCGCACATGGAGCTACAGGAAAAGGAAATGATCAAGTAAGATTTGAATATACTATAAACGCACTAGCACCTAAGTTAGAAGTTATAGCTCCTTGGAGAATTTGGAATATGAAATCAAGAGAAGATTTGCTTGATTTTTTAGCGTTAAAAAATATTAAAACAACAGCGAGTAAAGAAAAAATCTATAGCAAAGATGCAAACGCTTGGCATATTTCAACTGAAGGCGGGGTTTTAGAAGATACAACGACTTTTAATAATGAAGATTGTTTTTGTCTAAGTGTAAATCCAAAAATCGCTCCTAATGAAGCTGAATTAGTAAAATTAAGCATTGAAAAAGGTGTGGTTACAAAGGTAAATGATATTAGTCTAAGTCCTTATGAAGCTTTAAATAAGCTTAATGAAATAGGGGCAAAACACGGAGTTGGTAGGATTGATATTGTAGAAAATAGGCTTGTAGGAATGAAATCAAGGGGATGTTATGAAACACCTGGCGGAACAATTATAAATACTGCTTTAAGAGCGTTAGAACAAATCGTTCTTGATAGAGATAGCTTAAAATTAAGAGCTATGTTAGGACTTGAAATGAGCTATTTAGTGTATGATGGTAAGTGGTTTTGCCCTACAAGAGTTGCTATTAGTGCTGCGATTAATGAATTTAGCAAAGATTTAAATGGAGAAATAATTATAGAATTATATAAAGGCAATTGCAATGCAATGAGTAAAAGCTCTCCTAATAGTCTTTATGATAAAGATTTTGCAACTTTTAGCGAAGATGAAGTTTATAATCAATTTGATGCAGCAGGATTTATAAGACTATTTAGCTTAAGTGCAAAAATTAGGGCACTAAAAAAATCTTAATTTAATGTTTTAGGTCTTTTCATTAAGACCTAAAATTATTCTATTTCTATATTTACTTTATTTGTAATCTAAACCTTTTATAGCTCTTCAAAATAATATGTATTTTAGTTTTTATACAAAGTATATTTTTATATCAAATAATATTTTTTATCAAAAAATAAATTATAAAACTATAAAATTTTATATAAATAATATTTTTTATTATCTAAAAAACTTTATAATCTTTTTACTTTAATTAAAAGGAGAAAATAATGAAAAAAATTATGTTATCTTTAAGTTTATTAGTAGGTTTAAATGCTGCTAGTTTAATTGATGAAGCAAAAGAAGCAGGTTTGGTTGCTATACCTAGCGATAAAGCCAAATTAGAAGAATTAATTAAACAATATGCACCTGATTATGTAGAATATCCTACCACTAAAGAAAGAGTTGAACTTGGTAAAAAACTATATTTTGACCCAAGAATTTCAAAAAGTGGAATTATATCTTGTAATACCTGTCATAATTTAGGTTTAGGTGGAACTGATGGAGTTCCAGCAAGTACAGGGCATAAATGGTCTCCTAATCCACATCATCTAAACTCTCCAACGGTTTATAATTCTGTATTTAATTCTTCGCAATTTTGGGATGGTCGTTCAGGTCATTTACAAGACCAAGCAAAAGGACCTATCCAATCATCAGTAGAAATGGCAGCTATACCAAGTGAAGTTGTGAGCAAAATTACTTCAATTCCTGAATATGTTAATGATTTTAAAAAAGCTTATGGAGATAAAAAAATTGATTTTGATTTAATTGCTACAAGTATTGGTATTTTTGAAAGAACCTTAATAACTCCATCAAGATTTGATGAATTTTTAAATGGTAATGAAAAAGCTTTAAGTAAAGAAGAAAAACAAGGATTAAAACTATTTATAGATAAAGGTTGCACTGCTTGTCATACAGGTATTAATCTTGGTGGGACACTACAAGCATTTGAAGTAGCTAATAAATATAAATATGCAAATATAGGTGATTTTAAAGGAGATAGCGATGGTTTAATTAAAGCTCCTACATTAAGAAACATTGAATTAACCGCACCTTATTATCATAATGGTGCTATTTGGGAATTAGATGAAGCTGTTAAATTAATGGGAAAAATCCAATTAGGAATAGAAATAAATGATGAAGAATCACAATTAATAATTACATTCTTAAAATCACTAACAGGTAAAATGCCTGATATTACATATCCTAGCTTACCTGCTTCAACTTCTAAAACAATCAAACCTGATTTAGAATATTAAAACATTCCTAGCTAAATGCTAGGAATTTAAATTAAAATAATGCTTCTTTATTTTCTTCAACTTTTGGGATAAATAGTTTTAATCCACCTAGCATATGAAAATGTAAATGAAACACTTCTTGTCCTGCATCAGCACCTACATTAGTAAGTAATTTATATCCGCTTTTATCAAGTCCTAATAATTTTGCAACTTCGTGAATAAAATCTGTCATTTTCGCCATTGTAGCACCATCAACATCTTGAAAACTTACAAATCTTTTTTTAGGAATTATTAATATATGAACAGGAGCTTTTGGGTCTATATCGTGAAATGCTAAAAATTCATCATTTTCTAAAACTTTACTAGATGGGAGTTCGCCTATTACAATTCTTTCAAAAACATTTAAATCGCTCATTTTCTTTCCTTTTTTTAATAGTCTTAATCGTTTATTTATGTAATTTACACTAAAATTGTAAAAAATCAATAAAAAGGCTAACTCTTGGAAGATATTTTAATTAGTTTAGATAATTGTTCTTCGCTTGAAGAATTAGAGCAAATAAAGGTGCAAATTCTTGGTAAAAAAGGTTATTTAACAAGTGAATTTGCTAAGTTAAAAGACTTAGAAGGTGATGAAAAAAAACAAAGAGCAGAAATTTTAAATAAATTAAGAGATGAATTTAATGATAAATTTACTCAAAAGCAAAAATATTTAAAAGATGAATTTATAAAAGCAAAAGCTAAAAAAGATGCTTTCAATTTTGCTTATTTTGATGAGCGTTCAAATTCTGGTGCTCTTCATCCTGTAATGAGCACAATGGATAAGATAATTGATTATTTTTTAAGACAAAATTTTAGTCTTGAAGAAGGTCCGTTGATTGAAGACGACTTTCATAATTTTGAAGCTTTAAATTTACCTAAATCACATCCTGCTAGAGATATGCAAGATACTTTTTATTTTATAGATAAATTACTACTTAGAACTCAAACAAGTCCGGTGCAAATAAGAACTATGAAAAAACAAAATCCACCTATTAGAATGATTGCACCTGGTGCCGTATTTAGAAGAGATTTTGATATTACACACACTCCTATGTTTCATCAAATAGAAATGCTTGTGGTTGAAGATGGGGATAAAATATCTTTTGCTAATTTAAAATATGTTTTAGAAGAATTTTTAAGATATATGTTCGGAGATGTAAAAGTTAGATTTCGTCCAAGCTTTTTCCCATTTACAGAGCCTAGTGCAGAAGTTGATATATCTTGTGTATTCTGCGGCGGTTGTGGTTGTAGAATTTGTAAGCAAACTGGCTTTATTGAAGTTATGGGTTGTGGTATGGTTCATCCAAATGTATTTAAAAATGTTGGCTATAAAAATGTTAGCGGATATGCTTTTGGTTTAGGAGTTGAGCGATTTGCAATGCTACTTCATAAAATACCTGATTTAAGGTCGTTATTTGAAGGAGATTTAAGATTATTGGAGCAATTTAAATGATAATTAGTAAGAATTGGTTAAATGAATTTATAGACTTAAAAAATATTAGCACAGATGAATTAGTAAAAACTTTAAATAGCATAGGTTTAGAAGTTGATGGAGTAACTACAATTATAGCTCCTAAAAAAGTTGTAGTTGCAAAAGTAATGAGTAAAGAAAAGCACCCTGATGCTGAAAAATTAAGTATTTGCCAAGTAGATGTTGGTAATGAAGTTTTACAAATCGTATGTGGAGCTAAGAATGTTGAAGCAGGGCAATTTGTAGCAGTTAGTTTAGAAGGTGCACAAATTGGTGATATTACTATTAAAAAAGCTAAATTGCGTGGGGTTGAGAGCAATGGAATGATATGCTCATCAACTGAACTTGGATTTGCTAAAATAAATGATGGCATTATGGTTTTAGATAATAGTATAGGCGAACTTACTTTAGGTAAAGAATTATGCGAATATCCTTTATTTAATGATGAATTAATTGAAATTGAGCTAACTCCTAATCGTGGGGATTGCTTAAGTATTAATGGTATAGCAAGAGATTTAAGTGCAGCATTAGATATTAATTTAAAAGAAAAAAAACCTTTTAAAGATGTTGATAATGCAGAAGGCATTAGAAGAATTTTGAATGTTCATTTTAGTGATGGAATTGATGGTAATTTAAATATAAAAGCAATAGAATTATTAAATAATATTGAAAATACTTTAAAGGTTAAATTAAGATTAGCTAGTATTGAAGAATTAAAAGATAATGCTATAGAAAACTTATTATCTTATACAACACATGCAAGCGGGGTATTATTTAATGCAGTTGATTTAAGCAAATTATGTAATGAATGCGAGCAAATAAGTTTAGATGTAAAAACTAAAGAAAACAAAGAATTTGTTATTAAGTATAAAGATAAAGAATTAGCAATTGCTGGAATTACACAAAATGAAGAATTTAAAATAGATAAAGATAGTAAAAAAATAATCATAATTGCAAATTATGTAAATCCTAAAATAATCGCAAATACCCATAAAAATTATAAAAATACAGATATTTATAGAAGTTTTAGGGGCAGCGAACCAGAGCTTAATATAGGAATTGATTATTTATTTAATTTGTTACAACTTAATAAAAACATTAAAATTTATGGTAGTTCTTGTCAAAATACCCCAAGCAAAGAAAAAATATCAATTAATTGTAATATTAGCGAGCTTGAAAATATGATAGGTCAGTCTTGCGAAAAAAATGATGTTGTGAAAATTTTAAAAAGATTAGGGTTTGAATTAAGTATTGCTGAAGATAATCTATATTTAAAAGTTCCATTTTATAGACATGATATTAATAATTCTGCTGATATTTGTGAAGAAATAGTAAGAATGATAGGCATTGATAATATTAAGCCTAAACCACTTGATTTTTATGAATTAAACAGAACAAACAACACTTATTTAAAATATAAAAAATCTCTTGAATTAAGAAATAGAGCTTTAATGTGTGGATATTTTGAAAGTATTGGCTATGTTTTTGATAGCAAAGAATTTTTAGAAAAATTAAATTTAAAATATATCAAAAATGAAATTATAAACCCAATCACAAATGAAATGAATACGCTAAGAAGCTCTATCATTAGCACACTTTTAAAACAAGCTAGTTTTAATTTTAATAATTCAAGAAAATCAGTAAAATTATTTGAAATTGGTAGCGTATTTGATGAAAACGGACAAGAAAATAAAAAATTTGCTTTAATTAGCTCTGGCTTAAGTGAAAATGCAAATTTAAAAAATCATGCAAAACCTAAAAATGTTGATTTTTTCACATTCTTAAATGAATTAAAAACAATATTAAAGGATTTCCAATTAAAATCTAGTGATTATCATTTATTTAGCGAATTTGAAAGAGCTGATATTTATAAAAACAATCAAAAAATAGGGGTAGTTGGAAGATTAGATTTACATTTAGAAAATGAATTAGAATTACCGGTTACTTATTTATGCGAAATTGATTTTAATGCTTTAGAGTATGATTTTATACAAGCAAAAGCTTATTCAAAATTCCAAGGAACAACTAGAGATTTAAGTATTTTAGTGCCTAAAAATTATGATTATTCAGTTATAAAATCAACTATAAATAAATTAAACATTAAGAATTTAAAAGATTTTAAAATAGTAGATTTATATCAAGATGAAAGCTTAAAAGATTATGAAAGTTTAAGTATAAGTTTTTCATTTGTTGATGATGAAAAAGTATTAAAAAATGATGATATAAATAATGAAATGAATGAAATTATTAGTGAATTAGATAAAATAGGATTAAAATTAAGATGAAAATAAAAGCATTAAATAAACAATTTGATTTAGTTTTGGAAAATATAGCTGCAGATAAATCTATCTCTCATAGAGCTGCTTTATTTTCTTTATTAACTAATGGGGAGTGTAAGGTTAAAAACTATCTTTACGCACAAGATTGCCTACATACTTTAGAAGTTGTAAGAAATTTAGGTGCTACAATAAAAATATATGAAGATAAAAATGAATTAGTTATAACACCGCCTAATGCTATCAAATCTCCTAATGTAGTTTTAGATTGTGGAAATTCTGGGACACTAATGAGACTTTTAATTGGTTTTTTAGCTAGTCAAGATGGTTTTTTTGTTTTAAGCGGAGATGAATATTTAAACAAAAGACCCATGAAAAGAGTAAGCGATATACTTAATAAACTAGGGGCTAAAATTGATGGTAGAGAAGGGGCAAATTATGCTCCTTTAGCAATTAGGGGAGAAAAAATAGATTATTTTACTTTTGAAAATACTCTAAAATCAGCACAAGTAAAAACTGCATTAATATTAGCTGGATTATTAAGTAATGGTTGCGAAATATACGAAAGCGAATTAAGCAGAGACCATTCAGAAAATTTATTAAAAATGATAAAAGCACCAATAAAAACAGATGGTTCTAAAATAAAAGTAAAACCATTACAAGATAAATTACAATCGTATGAAATAGAAGTTCCAAATGACCCTTCTTCTGCATTTTTCTTTGCTGTTTTATGTGCTATCAGTGATAATTCCACTCTAGTTTTAAAAAATATGCTTTTAAATAAAACTAGAATTGAAGCATTTAAAATTCTTGAAAAAATGGGGGCTAATATAACATATCAAATAGAGAAAAATGATTATGAAAATATAGGAACCATTACTATAAAAAGTTCTAAATTAAAGGCTGTTGAAGTTAGTGAAAATATTTCTTGGCTAATTGATGAAATACCAGCATTATCAATAGCATTTTTATATGCTGAAGGAAATTCTATTGTCAAAAATGCAAAAGAATTAAGAGTAAAAGAAAGCGATAGAATAAAGGCTGTCCTTGAAAATTATTCAATTTTAGGTGTTGAATACGAAGAATTTGAAGATGGATTTATGGTTGTTGGAAAAAGTATAAAAAATAATAATGTAATGCTAAAAAGTTTTGCAGACCACAGAATAGCTATGAGTTTTTCTTTGCTAGCTAAAGATTATGAAATAGAAATTGACAATGTTGAATGTGTAGATGCTTCTTTTACAAATTTTTATGAAATTTTATCTTTATTTGAAAGACAATAAAATATGAAAATAGAATTAGCTAAAAGTTACGGATTTTGTTTTGGAGTTAAAAGAGCTATCAAACAAGCAGAAAAGACTAAAGATGCAGCCACTATTGGGCCATTAATTCACAATAATGATGAAATATCAAGATTAAAGAACGATTTTAATGTAAAGACTATTAATGATATAACAGAATTAAATGATGAGAAAAAGGCTATTATAAGAACGCATGGAATAACAAAACAAGACTTAGACATATTAAAAGAAAGTGGTAGAGAAATTATAGACGCAACTTGCCCTTTCGTTAAAAAGCCACAAGAAATTGTGGAAAAAATGAGCAACGAAGGGTATGAAATTGTTATTTTTGGAGATAGCAATCATCCAGAAGTAAAAAGCGTAAGAAGTTATGCTACTACTAATAATTATGTAGTTTTAGATGAAAAAGAACTGATAGATATTAAGTTTAAAAATAAAGTAGCTTTAGTAAGTCAAACTACAAAAAAAGTAGAAAAATTTATGCAAATAGCTAATTTTTTAATGTTAAAAGTAAAAGAAGTAAGAGTTTTTAATACAATTTGCGATGCAACATTTAAAAACCAAGAAGCTATTAAAATTCTTGCAATGAAAAGTGATGTTATGATAATTGTTGGCGGTAAAAATAGCTCAAATACAAAGCAATTATTTTTAATAGCAAAAGAGCATTGCAAAGATAGTTATTTAATTGAAAATGAAAATGAATTAGATTTTAATTGGTTTAAGGATAAAAATCTATGCGGAATTAGTGCAGGAGCTAGCACACCTGAATGGATTATTGATAAAGTTGTTAAAAAAATAGAAAATTTTACTTAATATTAAATAGTCATAAGTGAAATAGTGATAGAATAGGGCACAATCATTTCTTAATTTGATTAATTTTATTACAAAAGGACCAAAATGGCTAAGTTAAATGGAGCTCATAACAATTTAGAAGATTTAGAAAACATTGATTTCGCGGCAATGTTAGATGAGTTTGAAAGCGAAAAAAATCCTGAAAATATTTCAGTAATTGATGGAAAAATTATTAAAATTGAAGGCGACGAAGTATTTGTTGATATACAAGATAAATCAGAAGGTGTTTTAAACATTAGTGAAATCACAAAAGATGATAAGCTATTATTTAATGTTGATGATGTTATTAAAGTAACAGTTGTAGGTAGTTATAATGGACGCCGTTTATTATCATACAAAAAAGCACTTCGTAAAGAAAAAGTAGTTGAATTTATTAAAAACTATAATGAAGACAATAACGATACTTTTGAAGTAAAAATTATAGGAAAAAATCGTGGTGGTTTTGTTGCAGTAGATAATAATGAAGTAGAATTTTTCTTACCAAAATCACAATGCTCTCATAAAGAAATTAATACTTTAATGAATAAAAAAATTAAAGTTAAAATATTAAAAATTGATGAAGAAACACAAAGTATAGTTGTGTCAAAAAGAAAAGCAAACGAAGAAGACCGCAAAAAGAAAAAAGAATTAATTAATAATATAATCAACGATTCAGAACTTAAAGAAGGTGTTGTTAGAAAACTTACAAGCTATGGAATGTTTGTTGATATTGGTGGAGTTGATGGCTTGGTTCATTATAGCGAAATATCTTATAAAGGTCCTGTAAATCCTAGTACTTTATACAAAGAAGGGGATAAAGTTTTAGTAAAAATTGTAGGATATGATGAAGAGAAGAAACATATTTCTTTATCAATTAAAGCAGCTTTAAGTGACCCTTGGGATGAAATTAAAGATAGCTTAGAAATTGGAGATATTTTAAAAGTAGTAGTTTCTAATATTGAAAATTATGGAGCTTTTGTAGATTTAGGAAATGATATTGAAGGATTTTTACATATAAGTGAAATTTCTTGGGATAAAAATGTTAAAAATCCAAGAGATTATTTAAAAGAAGGTCAAGAAATTGATGTTGAAGTAATTGAAATAGATTATGAAAAACGCCGTTTAAGAGTATCTCTTAAAAATTTACTTCCAAAACCTTTTGATGGCTTTAATGAGAAATTTAAAGCAGGAGATATTGTTGAAGGCGAGATTAGTACTATTACAAATTTTGGAGCTTTTGTTAAAATTGACAATATTGAAGGTTTATTATTAAATGATGATATATCTTGGACTGAAAATGAAACTTGCAAAAAAGTTTATAAAGTAGGGGATAAAGTAAAAGTTAAAATTAGAAAAATTGATAGTGAAAACCAAAAAATTTCTTTAAGTGTTAAACATTTAGAAGAAAGTCCTAGTTCATTATTTGCTAAAGAACATAGATTAGGTGATGTTATTAAAGGTATTGTAAGCGATATTAAAGACTTTGGAGTGTTCGTTAAAGTAAATGATAAAGTTGAAGCTTTAATTAAAAATGAAGATTTAGGAGAAGTTAAGCCTAATATTGGAGATGAAATTGAAGGAGCTTTAATTTTCACTAGAAATGGTAAAATTCGCTTAAGTATAAAAAAATTAAATTTAATTAAAACTCGTGAAGATTTAGAAAAATTTAATTCTGATGATAAAATTACAATAGGTGATATAATTAAAGATCAATTACAATAGTAATGAAACAACACTCGTTATATTTTATAT
>NZ_JAHCZE010000039.1:0-15544 GCF_018501205.1 Campylobacter sp. 2018MI01
TTTAAATACCTTTTAAATATCCTTTTATTTATTTTAACAAATATAATTATATTCAAAAATCAAAACCAAGAGGTAAATTTAAATGTTTAAAAGTATAGCAAAATGTATATTTGGAACTCGTAATGATAGACTTCTTAAAGCCTACAAAAAAAGAGTATTAAAAATAAATTCTTTAGAAGAAAAATATCAAAAATTAAATGATGAAGAAATTAAAAGCGAATTTCAAAACCTACAAAATAAAGTGCTTGAAGACAATAATAATTTAGATTTAGTTTTAGAAGATGTATTTGCAATAGTAAGAGAAGTTAGCAAAAGAACGCTTGGAATGAGACATTATGATGTGCAATTAATAGGCGGTATGGTTTTAAATGATAAAAGCATAGCAGAAATGAAAACAGGAGAAGGAAAAACCTTAGTAGCAACCTTACCTGTGGTATTAAACGCAATGACAAAAAAAGGCGTTCATGTAGTAACAACAAATGATTATCTAGCAGCAAGAGATGCTAATGAGATGAGTGCTATATATAATTTTCTTGGTTTTAGTGTTGGTATTTTAGTAGGAAACGACCATAGAAATAGAAAAGCTGTTTATGCGTGTGATATTGTTTATGGAACTAATAGTGAATTTGGTTTTGATTATTTAAGAGATAATATGTGCTTTGATGCTGAAGATAAAGTTCAAAGGGGACATTATTTTGTAATAGTTGATGAAGTTGATAGTATTTTAATAGATGAAGCTAGAACTCCATTGATAATTTCAGGGCCAACCAATAGAACATTAGATGGCTATATAAGAGCTAATGAAGTAGCTAAGCAAATGGTTCGCGGAGTTGCACCAGATGATCCTAAAGAAAAACCTAGTGGAGATTTTATAGCAGATGAGAAAAATAGAACTATTTTAATTACAGAGCAAGGAATTTCAAAAGCAGAAAAACTATTTGGAGTTGATAATTTATATAGTCTTGATAATGCTATTTTAGCTCATCAATTAGACCAAGCTTTAAAGGCTAATAATTTATTTTTAAAAGATACTCATTATGTTGTTAAAGATGGCGAAGTAATGATTGTAGATGAATTCACAGGTCGTATTAGCGAAGGAAGACGCTTTAGCGAAGGCTTACATCAAGCACTTGAAGCTAAAGAAGGAGTTAAAATCCAAGAAGAAAGTCAAACTTTAGCAGATATTACCTACCAAAATTATTTTAGAATGTATGAAAAACTTGCTGGTATGACAGGAACAGCACAAACTGAAGCAACTGAGTTTTCTCAAATATACAACCTTGATGTAATTACAATCCCAACTAATGTGCCTGTAATTAGAAAAGATTTAGATGATTTAATTTATAAAACTCAAGATGAGAAATTTAAAGCTGTAGTTGATGAAATAAAAAAAGCTAACGCAAAAGGACAACCTGTATTAGTTGGAACTGCAAGTATTGAAAAAAGCGAGCTTTTACACGAGTATTTAAAAAAGGCAAAAATAGCTCACAATGTATTAAATGCTAAAAATCACGCTCACGAAGCTGAAATAATCAAAGATGCAGGTAAAAAAGGAGCAGTTACTATTGCAACTAATATGGCTGGTCGTGGTGTTGATATAAAAATTACTGATGAAATTAGAGAATTAGGTGGCTTATATATAATAGGAACTGAAAGACACGAAAGCCGTAGAATTGACAATCAATTGCGTGGTCGTGCTGGAAGACAAGGTGATCCTGGTGTTAGTAGATTTTATTTAAGTCTTGAAGATAATTTATTAAGAATTTTTGGTGGAGATAAGCTAAAAGCAATTTTTACTAGATTAAAAATCGCTGAAGGTGAAAGCATAGAAAGCTCACTTGTAACTCGTGCAGTAGCAAGTGCTCAAAAAAAGGTAGAAAATCTTCATTTTGAAAGTAGAAAACATATACTTGAATATGATGATGTAGCAAACGAACAAAGAAAAACTATATATAAATATAGAAATGAATTGCTAGATACAAATTATGATATTGAGACAAAAGTTGAGCAAAATATAGCTGAATATGTGGATTATTTAATTCATAACTTAAATGATTTAAGTGCTGAAAATTTAGTTGAATTATTCAAAAATGAAATTAATTTAGAGCTAGATTTAGAATTATTAAAAACTTTAAACACAGAAGAAAGCAGAAGTGTTATTATTGATGCAATAACTACTATGTTAAAAGTTAAATTTAGCATAGTTCCTGATAGTGAAAAGGAAAGAATTGAAAAATTATTATATCTACAAGTTTTAGATGGTGCTTGGAGAGAGCATTTATATCAAATGGATATTTTAAAAACAGGTATTGGTCTTCGTGGATATAATCAAAAAGACCCATTAGTAGAATATAAAAGAGAAAGTTATAATTTATTTATGGAGCTAGTTGAAAGAATTAAAAGTGAAAGTATAAAAGTATTACTAATAATTCAACTAAGAATGCCTGAAACTAATGAAGAAATTCAAGAAATTGAAAAACCTATCAAAAAGCAATCAAGAAATGAACCTTGTGCTTGTGGTAGTGGTAAGAAATATAAAGATTGTTGTGGTAAAAGTGGGCCACAAAAAGGCGTATTTGCTTGAAATTCTTTATAATTAATCTTGAACAAGATATAGAAAAAAGACAAAAAATAACAGCCCTTTGCGAAAGCTTAGGGCTTAATTATGAAATAATTAAAGCTATATATGGCAAAGCATTGAGTGAAGATGAAATAAAAAAAAATACCTATCCTAAAGAAGAACAATTAAAATTATTCAAAAGAACTTTAAGCCTTGGAGAAATAGGCTGCGCTATGAGTCATAGATTGTGTTATCAAAAAATTATAGAGCAAAATCTAGAAGATGCAATTATTTTAGAAGATGATGCAGTATTTGATGAAAATTTATTAGAATTTTTAAAATATAAAAATGAATTTCCTAAAGATTTAGAACTTTTATTATTAGGTCATCAAAGGCAAATTTATAGCGATGATGGTTTTAGAATTGAAAGTCCATTTTCATTAAGATTTAATAAAAAAATTTTAAATTGGAATTTAAAAAGATTAGTAGGAAGAGGAAATGGTGCATATGGATATTATATAACTAATAATGGAGCACAAAAATTATTTAAAGCAATGAATAAATTTCACTTACCAGCTGATTTATATACAAGTAATGAAACATTTATCAATTTATATGCAATTTATCCAATTTTAATCAAATTAGGAATTATTAATACTTCTTCAACACAAGAAAATTTTACAAATAAAAAACGCTCAAAAATTAGTAAATATTTTAAATTATTGAAAAATAAAATACAATTTTTTATCCCGTCTTTAAAAAAGCCAAGAGATTATGTTTAGCTTAATTGCTAAACATAAAATCAATTTCCATTAATTCACATCTTCCATTATTGCAAGTATTTGCATTATTTGGATTTAAGAAATTACCATTACCCCTTCTAAAACTACCATCTCCAGTGCAATCAAACTGATTTAAGTATTCTCCTAATACATTATCTCTATTTCCAACTAAACCAATTAAAGTTAATGCCTCTATTTGATATCTTCCATTTGCCGTAACAGAAAGCTCTAAGCTTCTTAAATTATTAGCAGGTCTTACTAATTCTAAATATTCTGCTTCGCTTATATTTTCATTATTTGTTGGAATTACTACAACCCCGTGATTTGTAATAACTATAGGAATAGCGTGAGCTCTACCATTGCTAAGGCTTACTAAAGCTATATATAAAGAACCAGCAGGAGAACGAGTAAGTCTTATTAATTCTCTACCAATATCATCTCCAGTATAAACTGAACTTAAACTCCAATCAAATCTTGGCAATATATTTCTAGTTAAAGCCCAAATCGCCCTAACTCCTCTATGATAAATTGGCTCTCCAAAAACCAACTCATTTCCCCAAAAGTTAAAAGCTCCTTGCATTAGATTATATAATGCTGGATTTCTTCTTTGAAAAGACACAAAAGGACTTCTATGATCGCTATAATCAAATAAATAACCTTGATTATTATTTTCTAGTTCAGGATTATATGGATATACTTGAGTTAATAAAGATACTATTTCAAAAGTTTGTAGCATACAAATTCCACAAATTCCACTAGCATCATTACTACTATCACTTGTTCTTGTTATCGCATAAAGTCTTCTTATCCAATTCTCATCTAAAACATTAAAATTAGCTAAGTTAAAGAAATTTAAATCTCTTTTTACTCTTCTTTCATTTCCACATTTGTGCGAATTAAATCCAGCATTTCTATAGTTGAAATTCCATAAATCATACACACTACTATCAAAGAAAAATTGAGTATTCTTTAAAGAACTTCCCGCAAGATTAATTTTATAATAATCTTTTGTAACTACGAATAATTTACCTAAATCACTGCCCCTTGCAACTTCTAAAATATTATTTTTACCATCAAAAATAAAAGAACCATCAAATAAATTTAAATTCCAATAAAAATCATTCTCTCTATCTTCAAAATTACATTTCTCGAACCTTAAATAACTAGCATTTAAATTAGATAAATTAGTCTTTAAACATTCAAAATTACCATTGTTATATAAAGCAATTTTACCTGAACTAAAATCATAATAAAAATTAGTTGGATTGGTTTTATTTGCATTATTTTTACCCAAATAATACTTAGTTCTAACTCCACTTGTTCTATTTTCTACATAAAAATATATTGGTGTTTTTAAAGCGTAATTTACAGGTGGCGCAATAGCTTCAAGCCATTCTTTCATAACGCCTTCAAAAATTTTTATTTTATTACCAAAATTATTTTTAGTAGCCACCAATAAAAAGTTTTTTTCTGTAATTTTCATATTTGAAAATGCTTTTAAGCTAAAAGCATCGTTATTAATATCAAACCATTGAGATTTATCGTTTAATACACAAGGGCGAAGTTCTACATAATCACTCCCCATCTTGCCATTTTTCATTCTATCCCCAAGCGACGCACAAACCCAGCTATCATTATATCTAAAAGCAAGTCTTTTATATACATCATATCTTGTGATACTTGAGTTCTTACAATCTTGCATACCTACTAGCAATCTTCCATCAGCTAACTTAGGGCTAAGACAAAATAATTTTCCATCGTGTGATTGAACAAATAGTCTTGAATCTTGAATTTTATCAGCCTTATGTTGAGTAATAGAATCAGCAAAAAGTATTATATTTAATAAAAATACAACTAATATTTTCTTCATATTTTCTCCTTTTTTATATCATATAATAAAAATTATTATTAAGGAAAGCAAATGTTAGTTAAATACGATAGTTTTTATCCTAATTTAAATAAATCAGTTTTTGTAGCAAATGGAGCTAAAATCATTGGAGATACTACAATTGATGAATATTCATCAATATGGTTTAATGCAGTTATTCGTGCAGATGTAGCTAATATAAAAATAGGAAAATACACAAATATCCAAGATAATTCTACAATTCATGTAGCAAGAGCTTTATATGATGAACTAGGAGTTGAGATTAGCCCTAAAACACCTTGTATAATAAAAGATTATGTAACTATAGGACATAACTCTATAATCCACGCTTGCACGATAAATTCTAATGTATTAGTAGGAATGGGAAGTGTGATTATGGATGGGGCGGTTATTAATGAAAACTCAATAATAGGTGCAAATTCATTAGTAACTAAAAATAAAGTTTTTCCACCAAATTCATTAATTCAAGGAAGTCCTGCAAAAGTTGTTAGAGAATTAAGCAATGAAGAAATAAAAGCTATTAAAAACCAAGCTTTAGAATATGCAGAAGTTAGTAAAAAATATCTAGAAAATTCTTAAAATCAAATTCCTTAAAATTTTAAGGAATTTAAATATTTTTTCATTTTATTTGCAAAAATACTTGCAAACTCTGGCTTTTTATCAAAATACAAAGCAGGTTCAATACATTCAATTTCATTTATATAAAACCTATCAGCCAAAAATATATCACACCTTGCATAAAAGCTATCTTTTGGAATATATTTGCTAGCTAAAGATATAAGCTCATCACTTGGATTAAAATCATCTATTTTTACACCATAATTATAGTTTGCTCTAAAATCATTATTTTTAGTTCTTAAAATACTATATTGATATGCCCCTTCAAAAAATACCAAACAAGCTTCGCTATCGTGATTAATGTATTCTTGAATTAAGGCTTTATCTTTATAAAATTGTAAATTAATATCATCATTAAACCTTGCTACACCATTTCCGCTTTGACCTATTAAGGGTTTTATGATTTGATTTGGCTTTAATTTTATATCTTTAATATCTACAATATTAGATTTTACAGCGTCTTTTATATCTAGTAAATATGATTTATCTAAGTTTTTTCTAATTAATTTTGTATTATTTATCAAAATAATATTATTTAACTCACAAAAATCTAAAAATCTCAAAAACTCATCTACTTTAAGAGAATAATCCCAAACACCAAGTGGCAAAATAACACAATCTTTTAAATTCTCATACTCTTGCCACACAAAAAACTCACACTCAAAACCCAAGCTCAAAAACTCATTTTTAAGTATTCTAAGACCTATAGAACCTTCTTTATAAATATCTTGCATTGCTATATAAATTTTCATTTTGTTCCTAAAAGTGATATTAAAGGCTTATTTTCATCAGCTAAAACATTTACATTTACATCATATAAATCTTTTAACATTTGCTTTGTGATAATGTCATTTGCTAAACCTTTTTGATAAACTAAATTTTTATGTAAAACTATAAGCTCATCGCAAAACCTTGAAGCTAAATTTAAATCGTGCAAAACAACAATACTAATTAAGTTTTTAGTATAGGTTTGCTCCTTTAAAGCTTCAAGCAATAAGCATTGATAATGCAAATCTAAAGCACTCACAGGCTCATCAAGTAATAATACTTTTGGCTCTTTTGCTAACACTTGAGCAAAACTTATCATCTGCCTTTGTCCGCCTGAAAGTGCGTTTATATTTTTATTAGCTAAATGATTAATATTTAAACCCTTCATTATATTCAATGCAAATTCTAATTCTTCATCTTTTATAAAAAGCCCTAATTTTTTTAATTTTCCAAGCAAAACTACTTCTAAAGCACTAAGATTTGCATTAGAATTAAAATCTTGCAACATATAAGCAATATTGTTTTGCCAAGATTTATAAGTTTTTTTATTTAAAATAAAATCATCTAAACTAATTTTTCCATCTGCTTTTACTCTGCCAAAAATTGCATCTAAAAGCGAACTTTTACCAGCACCATTTGCACCTATTATTGCATATATTTTTCCATTTTCAAATTCTAAATTGATTTTATCTAATATTAAATTATTAGCTCTTTTAACATTTACATCTTTTAAGATTAGCATACCCTTCTCCTACTATATACTATAAAAAAGAAAAATGGCACTCCAACAAAAGAAGTAACAATTCCAATAGGAAATAAAGTCCCTATTACTATAATCTTTGAAATCACAGAAGAAAAACTTAAAAATACAGCACCAATTAACATGGATGTAAGCATATAAAATCTTTGGTCTTCTCCTACAAGCATTCTAGCTATATAAGGAGATACAAGCCCAATAAATCCAATAACTCCTACAAAAGAAATAGCCGTTGCACTCATAATTGATACAATTAGCAATGCTTTAAATCTAAGATAAGATAAATTAACGCCCAAAACTTCAGCCCTATTTTCACCTAGTCTAAAAGCACACAACGCCCAACTATCCTTTATAAGTAAAATAACACAAATAATCGTAACCACTCCAACTATAATTACATTAGTCCAATTTGATTTTTGAAGTGAGCCAAAAAGCCAAAAAACAATTTGTTGAGAAATTTCAGGCGCACTTATGTATTGCACTAAAGATAACAATGATTGAAATAAAAACAAAAGCGCAATACCTACTAAAATTAACATTTCAGAACTAAAAGCTCTTGATTTTGCGAACAAAAACAAAACACTAGAACAAATCATAGTCATAGTAAATGCACCAAGTGGAACAGCAAAATAAAGACTAATTCCTGCAAATCCAAATGCAATCACAAGTGAAGCTCCAAAACCAGCCGCAGCAGCTAGTCCTAAAGTATATGGACTTGCCATAGGATTGTTAAGTAAAGTTTGAATTAATGCTCCACCATAACCTAAAGCAGCACCCACAACTAAAGCCATAACAGCCATAGGCAATCTTAATGAATGTGTGATTATATAAGATGTATTATCAACTTCAATATCAATAAAAAACGCTTTTAAAATTGATTTTACAACTTCAATAGGACTTATCATAGATGGACCTACAGCTATATCACACACAAAACCTAAAATACCCAAAAATATAAAAAATACAATAATTACAAATTTTTTTCGCTCATATTTTCTATGAGCGATTATTTCTTTACTTAAATTCATCTTTTATCACTTAGCTTGGATACCAAAAGAACCTGTTGGAATTATCGGAAGATATTTTTTGTGATAATCAATATAAGTTTTAATAGGGTCTATATCTTTGAATAAATCAGGATATAAAGCTTTAGCAATAAATTGCACCATAGAAGCATCAACTAGTGTTCTACTAGCTCCTTGATATACTGCAAAAAGTCTATTATCTTTTATAGCTGGCAAACTATCCCAACCTGCTCTAGTTTTAAAACCATTTAGCCTTTTATTTGCTTCTTCTTCATTAATTCCAATACCCATTACCATAGCTTCTGGATTTTTCTTAAGTTCAGTTTCACGACCAGCAATTATTATTACATCAGGCTTACTTGCTAAAACTTCTTCAGGATGAATTGGCATCCATTTTTCTACAAGTGGTGCTGCTATATTATCCCCACCTGCAAGGTCAATTAAAGCACCCCACATATCTTTACCAAAAGTATAACTATGCTCTTTTGGACCAAGATTTCCAAATTCTATATAAATTTTTGGCTTTTTAAGATTTGCTTTTTTAATTCTTTCTTGCACATCATCAATTATGCCTTTATAAAAACTTATAAGCTCATTTGCTCTTGCTTCGTTATTTGTAATTTTTCCTATAACTTCGGTGCTTCTTATGTGTCTTTCAACACTTTCGCGGTTGTAATCAAGTATTACAATAGGAATATTTGCTTTATTAATTGGTTCAAGCTGGTCTTTTATCATCTCATATTGCCAATCAGCTAATACTAATAAATCAGGTTTTAAAGATAATACCTTTTCAACCGAAAATGTACTTAGCTCAACTTCTCCAACATCAGCTATATTATTTAACTCCGGTAAGACTTTAATATAAGCGTCCCAGCTAGCAGGAGTCCAACCAGTCCAAACTTCCTTAGAAAATCCTACTACATTTTTTAAAGCGTCCTTACCACCTACTGCTAAAAAGTCAGTATAGTAAAATCCAAGAACTATTCTTTTAGCAGGCAAATCAACCTTAACTTCTCTATCTAAAACATCTTTAATTACTTCTACTTTAGCATTAGCACCAACACATAAAACACTCGCCACAACTAAGCTTTTTAATAAGCCTTTAAACATTAGTTCTCCTTAATAATGATAATAAGAACTAATATTTTAAATAAAAAATATTAATAATAATTATTAATTTTAAAATTTTAAATACTTCTTAGTTTTTTAATCTCATCTCTATAAAATGCTGCTTGTTCAAAATCAAGCTCTTTTGCTGCTAGGTGCATTTTTTCTCTTAATTCATTTACTAATTTAGCCCGCTCATTTGCTGGCATTTTTTCTATTTTTGATTTTTTTATAGAAACATTATCTTCGTTTTGTTTTAAAGTCTTTTCTAATTTTCGCTCAACACTTCTTGGAGTAATTCCGTGCAATTTATTATAAGCTTGTTGCAAGCTTCTTCGCTCACTCGTAATATCTATTGCTTCTTGCATTGATTTTGTGATTTTTTTAGCATATAAAATTACTTTTCCATTGACATTTCTAGCTGCTCTTCCCATTGTTTGAATTAAACTCGTAGTTGAGCGTAAAAAGCCTTCCTTATCAGCGTCTAAAATAGCTATAAGACTAACTTCAGGTAAGTCAAGTCCTTCACGAAGCAAGTTAATTCCAATTAGCACATCAAAATCTGCATTTCTAAGAGAAATTATTAATTCATTTCGCTCAATTGCATCAATATCTGAATGCATATATTTACATTTGATACCTAATTCTGTGTAGTATCTTTGCAATTCTTCTGCCATTTTTTTTGTAAGTGTTGTGATTAATACACGCTCATTTCTAGCAATCACCTTTTTAATCTCATCATATAAATGCTCTATTTGGTTTTCGCTATCAATTATGCTAATTTCAGGGTCAAGCAGTCCTGTTGGACGCATAATTTGCTGATAAACACACTCTCCACTAAGCTCAAGCTCTAATTCAGCAGGGGTTGCACTCACAAATAAAAAAAAGCAATCTTTATTAATAAATTCATCAAATTGTAATGGTCTATTATCTAAAGCGCTTGGCAATCTAAAGCCGTATTCAACTAGCACTTCCTTTCTAGCTCTATCTCCTGCAAACATTCCCCTAAATTGTGGCAAACTAACATGGCTTTCATCTACAATTACTAAAAATGGCTTTTGTTTTATTTTAAAATAATCAAATAAAGTATAAGGAGTTTCTCCTGCATTAAGCCCACTTAAATGTCTTGAATAATTTTCTATTCCTTTAGTCATTCCTGTAGTTTCTAGCATTTCTAAATCAAATTCAACTCGCTGTTCTAAGCGTTGTGCTTCTAATAATTTGCCTTGTTTTTTAAAGTATTCTAATCTTTCATCAAGCTCATCTTTAATATCCCTACAAGCTCTTTTAAGAGTTGGAGTAGCGACTATAAATTGATTTGCAGCATAAAGTGTGAATTTATTTAAATCTTTTATTTTTTTATTATCAAAAGTATTAAAAGTATAAATTTTTTCTAATTCATCATCAAAAAATTCTAAGCGAATTGCATCATCTTCATAATAAGCTGGATAAATATCTATAATATCCCCATTTACACGGAAATTCCCCCTATCAAAAAACGCATCATTTCTACTATATCCCATAGCTACTAAATGAAGTAATAATTCTTTTTGTTTATAACATTTGCCTACTTCAAAAAACTCTACCATGTCAATATATTCAGCAGGATTTCCTAATCCATAATTAGCACTTACACTTGCAATACAAACGCAATCATCGTATGCTAAAAGCGAAGCAGTTGAGCTTAAACGAAGCCTTTCTAAATCATTATTAACCGAGCTATCTTTTTCTATAAATGTATCAGTTCTAGGAATATAAGCTTCAGGTTGATAATAATCATAATAACTTATGAAATACTCCACATGATTATTCGCAAAAAAGCCTTTAAATTCGCTATATAATTGCGCACAAAGTGATTTGTTATGGCTCATTATTAAAGTAGGCATTTTAAGTTTATTTATCACATTTGCCATTGTAAAGGTTTTACCCGAGCCTGTAACTCCTAAAAGAGTTTGATATTTTTGTCCGTTTTTTACACCATTTACAATTTTTTCTATTGCTTGTGCTTGGTCAGGTGATGGTTTATAATTACTAATTAACTCAAACATTTTAATCCTAAAAAATAATTTTTATTATTATATTAACTATAAATAATTAAAATCACAGCTTTAAAATTTGATTAAGGATAAACAAAATGAGCGATAACATAACAAGCACACTAAGTAATAAAATAGTAGAATTAATGGAAAAATATAAATATTTAGTAAGCGAAAACGAAAGACTTATGAATGAATTAACTCAAGCAAAAGCTAAATGTGAAGCACAATCATATGAAATCAGTAAATTAGAAGAAGAGTTATTAAATAAAAATCTAATTGAAGAAGAAACCTTAAAAGCAATAGAGCAAGTGCTTGGAAACAACAACTAAATTTACGATAACCTTAGGAGCTAGGGGCTATAATTTTAATGTTCCATCTAAAGAATTTTTAGCTTATTTAAATGATGATATAAATAAGCTAAAAAACCCTACAAAAAATATAGAAATACCACAATTTATTAATTTATATCTTAAAAAAAGTTACTCACACTTTCAATTAGTGCAAGAATTTGAAAAAATACAAGAAGAGAATTTAAAACTTAAAGAAGAGAATTTAAATCTTAAATCAGAATTGCAAAGACAAAAAGAAGATTTAATAAATATTATAAATATTCTTAACAATAAAGGAAAAATAGATGAAAAAAGCATTTAGTATGATAGAAATGATTTTTGCTATTGCTGTTATAGGAATATTAGCAGGAATTGCAATTCCTAAAATGATGGCTAATAAAGACACAGCACATATAGTGCAATTAAAAGAGCAAGTTGAAGCTATTAGAAAAGGTATTGAAGCCTACGCTGGAAATACTTATGTAGAAAAAGGCTTCAAAGAATATCCTAGTATATTATGCTCTATTACCAGTAGCACAATAGATACAACTTATCCTTGTAAGGGTGCTCCTGCTTTTGCTGATGAGGTAGCAAAAGGAATTAATAGAAGAGCTAAAAATTCGGTTGGCTGGGATAATAATAACAATGATTTATTATTTGTTACAAAACCTAAAGAAAATACAGCAGTATTTTTTAAATACGATGCAAGTGATGGAAGCTTTAAGTGTGATAAAAGCAAGGTCTTAAGCGGTTGGAAAGCAGAAGATTGCTCTATAATAGGAGAATAAGATGAAAAAAGCTATGAGTATGATGGAAATTATATTTGTAATAGTGATTATTGGTATATTGGCTGGCGTTGCTATTCCTAAATTATTTGCAGGTCGTGATGATGCACAAATATTAAAATTAAAAGAAACACTAGCTTTAATTCGTTCAGGCATAGAACAATATAAGCAAAATAGCCTTTATACAGATGGCACTTCAAAATATCCAGAAGGCTTATGTTTAAATACCTCTAAAGATAGTGGGATTTCGTGCAATGGTGCTAAGGAATTTTTTGGTGCAGTAATTAAAAATCCAGTAAAAAAAGGTTCAACACAAGGTATGTGGGATGCTTGGACACAAGCACATAAAGATATTAATAATCAGACTTTTATATTTTATACTACCAATTCTAAAAAAGGCTATGTTTTTCAATACAACAAACAAGATGGTACTTTTAAATGTTTAAATAATTTTAATGATGCAAATAAGCAGATTTGCTTAGCTAAAACTTGTGCTCTTCCTTGTAAAGATATAGGTGAAACAGGATATGAAAGCAAATAAAAAAGCCTTTACTATGATAGAGCTAATATTTGCGATAGTTATTATCGGGATATTATCGGCTGTAGCTTTACCTAATTTTTTTGATTTAAAATTTAAATCTGATATAGCTAGTTTAAATTCTGAAATAAAAGGTATTAATGGAAAAATTAACGCTCAACTGCTAAAAAATGTAATGGTAGGGAAAGTGTCAAGCTATGATAATCTAGATAATTTAAATTCTTCTGGAAAACCAATTGAACCTACTAAAATTTTTACATCTTTATTTAAAGATGGCTTAGATAGAGGAGATGAGAATAAAGGTTGGCTTTTTTTAGCAAGAACAACAGCTACAAGCAATGTAACATACTCTGCATGGACTGATTTATATAACTCAGCTTATCAAGCAGATAAAGATTTTCAAGATTACTTAGATAAAGAAAAAAAAGATAGTAATCTTATAAAAGATGAGAAAATGGAACTATATAGATACACATTTAATTCTAATATATATTATAAATTTATTTATAGAAGTATAAAATCAGAATTAATATGCGTAGAAGCAGTATGTAATAAATGTAATAGTAAAAGAATTGATTCAATTAATAATATGATTCCTTGTATCAAAAAAGCTTCTTGATGAATTATTATAAAGTAGCGATTTTAGGACATAATTTAGAAACTTTAACCTATGAAAGTGATGAAGAAATTAAACCATTTTCAAAGGTTGAAGTAAAATTACACAATAAAAATTGTCTTGCAATTGTTATGAATAAATGTGAAAAGCCAACTTTTAACACCAAACAAATAATAAGTATTTTCAATGAATTTCTAACTGATAATCAAATGAAATTAGCAGAATTTATGAGTAAATATTACGCTGCTAATATATCTTTATGTCTTGATAGTTTTATACTAAGCAAAAATATATCTAATACTAAAAATAATTTAAATATAAATATAAATTTACAACTAAATGAAAAACAACTTTTGTGTCTAAATAGCTTACAAAATAATAAAATGAATTTGGTTTTTGGAGATACAGGAAGTGGAAAAACTGAAATATATGCAAAACTAATTCAAGAATGCCTTAATGAAGGAAAACAAGCATTATTTTTAATGCCAGAAATCAGTCTAACTCCACAAATGCAAAAAAGAATGAAAGTATATTTTAAAGATTTATTCATTACTTGGCATAGCAAAATTACTAAGGCTAAAAAACAAAAAGATTTAATAGAATTTGAATTAGGAAATAAGCCTTTAGTAATTGGTGCAAGGTCAGCACTTTTTTTACCTTTTAGCAATTTAGGATTAATTATCGTAGATGAAGAACACGATAATTCGTATAAATCTTCAAAATATCCATGTTATAACGCAAGAGATTTGGCAATTTATCTAGCAAGTATTACAAATGCAAAAATCGTTTTAGGCTCTGCAACACCAAGTCTTCAAAGTTTTTATAATCAAAATATAAATAAATTTAGATTAAAAGGCACATATTTTCAAAGCGAAAAAGAAATTCTTTTTGACGATAGTCTTGAGACACCTAGCTCTAATTTACTTGATTTATTAGAAGATAATTTAAATAAAAAAGAGCAAAGTATGATATTTTTACCAGTGCGTGGTAATTATCGTCAAGTTGTATGCAAGGATTGTAATTCAAGAAAAGTTTGTCCTAATTGCTCTGTGGCAATGAGTTTACACAATAAAACATATAAATGCCATTATTGTGGTAAAAAAGAGTATTTAAAAAATACCTGTGATAATTGCGGTAGCGAAATATTAGAAAGCAAAATAATAGGAACAGCTCAATTATGCGAAGAATTAAAAAAGGCTTTACCTAATGCAAATATTGCAAAATTAGATAGCGATGAATTAAGTTCGGCAACTAAACTTAAAGAAATACTAGAAGAATTTGAATTAGGAAATATAGATATTTTAGTAGGAACTCAACTAATATCAAAAGGACACGATTATAGAAATGTTACATTTTGTGCTATTTTAGGACTTGATGAATATTTATTCTACCCTGATTATAAAGCTCGTGAAAATACACTTGCTCTTGCTATTCAAGTAGCTGGTCGTGCAGGAAGAAGCAAAAAAGCTAAAGTGTTAATAAATACTCAAAATAAAGATTTTTTTGAAAAATACTTGCAAAATTATGATGAATTTTTAGAAGATGAGAAATTTTTTAGAACTAATTATCCACCATTCAAAAGACTATTAAGATTAATTATTGCATCAAAAAATGAAATAGAAGCAAGTAATTTATGTGAAGACTTGGCAAATCATTTAAAAAATAGCAAAGAAAACGATAATGATTATGAAATAATAGGCTATGGAAAATGTGCTATAGAAAAAATTAACAA